>JACONC010000007.1 GCA_014323925.1 Chromatiales bacterium
GCCTTCCTCTCGCAGTCCTTTTTCGTGTAAATACTGTGTCATCTCCGATAGGTCACGGGATAAAGCTACTTGCTCTAACCTCTCATCTTCCGACAATCTATTCAAGTGTTCTAGTGCCATCTTAAGTTCCTCGTCTTTTGATAAATAATGGTATTCCGCTTCCGTTATTGCTTCGGAATGACTTAAAAGATAACACCATTTCTCTCTTAAATCAATCAATTGCTTGTAATCGCTTGGCAGTTTATTTAACTCGGCGGTCACAATCCTTAAATTTTTATTCAATCTATCATGAGGGTACTCGTCCGAGCGGATAGAAAAAGAATTAATACTACCCTTAAATTTTTTTTCCAACATCGAGTAGGTCGTGAATATCAAAGAATAGGCTGGTGCGACTTGGTCGTAATCCTTCCCTCTCTTTAAGCCCTGACTATAGAGTCTAGTCCAGTAAAATAAGATCCTTTCCTGCAGGTATTTGCTGAAGACCGATTGCATCTCAACATTGATATTCTCACCACTACTGAGCCTGACTCGCAAATCCAATATGACTTGCTTTTCATCTGATTTCTCGGGTAGTATTGCGTGTGGTTCGCAGTCCAGAGCATCGGTCGGCTTGGATGCAGGTGTTTGATCATCTTTGTCTTTAGCCTCAGGGTTTAGAATGATGACATCGGAGATGTTATCAGGAATAGGCAGAAAGCTCCTCAGTAATGACATCAAGACCTGCTCGTTCCTTGAGAAGAAAATCTTAAATATAATGTCTTGAGTTAGCTTTAACCCCATAGTTTTTTTGGGTGTTTTTTTTGCCATTTTTTTGGACATTAGATATTTCTCCTTATATGTTGAGTGATTTTTAGCAACAATATTATTGATAGCAACATATAAGCTAATCGGTTTTTAGGTCGGCGATGTAGCTTTTCCGACAGACGGTCGGAATTGGCCGACAGATGGCACTCATACTTTGTTTGTAAGCCCAGATATAGTTAGATTCGGTCTATTTGCTGTAAGCTAAACACTCGGGCATATGCAATGCTTGAAAAGCCAAAGTTTAATGCTGAGCTGTTGCAAAAGCAGGCTTTATTCTCTGAAGCTACAACGGGATGAAGTGTTGACAAGCCCTCGGACGATGCTGATACGGAACTGGATACCGACGATGAACCGACTAGCTATCAGGTACGAAAATAGATTTGATATTGAGTATCAAGATACAAAAAATAGTTGCTAGGATCTACTTAGAGGCTGTAATCTAAACTGTGCAAGTTTGAATTAAGAAAAACTATTTTGCCATTGGCACTTTTAGTACTTGTCCTACATATATAGTGTCCGAACTAAGCCTTGAGAGCTTTTTGATACTTTCAACTTTGCTGTTGAATTTTTTGGCAATAGAGAATAAGGTGTTGCCTTTGACGACTGTGTAATCTCGCACTGTCGTATGCGCAAGGATCATATCGGCGGAGGCGTAGTCGTTGAGGTAATTTTTAATGCCCGATACGATATTCTGCGCAAGTTTTGCTTGATAATCTGGTTGTCTCAATAGTTTTTCTTCTTCTTTATGGGTGAGATAGCCGAGCTCTACTAGCACTGATGGGACATCGGGGGATTTTAGGACGAGGAACGCTGCTGATTCTATTTGCTGACTTCTAACATTGCCGCCAAAGGCAGTAAGGATGCGCTGCCCCAGTAAATTGGCGCGTTCCATCGCTGCGTTCTGCGATAAATCTAGTAGTATCGAGGCGAGGAGGTTGTCTTTATCGTCAAGGTTAACACCGCCTACCACTGCTTTGTTCTCGCGTTGTGCAAGTATACGCGCCGCTTCGCTGGAGGCGCCTTTATCGGATAGCACATAGACTGATGCGCCGCGCACATTATCGTGATGAAAAGCATCAGCGTGCAATGAAATAAACAGATCTGCCCGATGGATGCGTGCGGCTTGTAGTCTTTTTCTTAAATCTATGAAGCGGTCGTCGTTCCGCGTTAGTAATGCTTTGATACCGTATTCTTGGTTGAGCATGCGTTGTAGGATAATTGCGGTTGCTAGCACGATGTCTTTTTCCCTGCTGTTTGATACGCCGATGGCGCCGGGGTCTTTACCGCCGTGCCCAGGGTCGATCATAATCAGAGCATCGCGTAGCTGGGTTTTATCTATCTGTCTTGTAGTCTCAGCGGCGATTGGTTGCGGTTTGCTGACCGGTTGCGGTGTGCTGACCGGTTGTGGTGCGCTGACCGGTTGTGGTGCGCTGACCGGTTGCGGTGTGCTCACTGGTTGTGGTGTGCTGGCTGGTTGCGGTGTGCTGACCGGTTGCGGTGTTCTCACTGGTTGCGGTGTGCTGACCGGTTGCGGTGTGCTGACTGGTTGCAGTTGGTTAATCTGCCCGGGGGTGCGAGGTTGGCTACTGAACCAGTTCGGATAGTTTAGCTTGAACATCAAGTGCGAGGCATCGGCTGGTAGCGTCTGCAACGATGTACTTTGTATACCGGCAACAAGGTCGAAGACTATTCTATAGTTTCCACCTTCTTTGGCTGCTAAGCGTACATTTT
The DNA here is from genome assembly GCA_014323925.1 of Chromatiales bacterium. Classification (NCBI taxonomy): domain Bacteria; kingdom Pseudomonadati; phylum Pseudomonadota; class Gammaproteobacteria; order Chromatiales; species Chromatiales bacterium. The sequence continues at coordinate 2,536 of JACONC010000007.1, forward strand.
TGATAAATGTGTTTTGCATATTGGCGTCTGCTAACCTTGCGCCGCGCACCGTATCAAATAGATCGATGACCAAGCGAGGTGGGTTGCCGAGAATTAAGGTTTTATATCGCGGACGGCTATCAAAGCCGAGCGAGATAAGGGTGCTCTGATTAGCTTCGCTGATTTGTATGTCGCGTAATTCTGCTGAGTATGAAGTGAGTGGATATAGGCAGAGCCATGCGCATAAATATAAAAAACAAATGCTTTTATTTCTGAAGTATTTTTTCAAGACTTAAAATCCTCAATCATTTTTTAAAATCTTCAATTATTTTCTTTAGGGGATATTGCGTATTATTATCTATTAGGGCATTACGCGATAAATCGTCAATCTCCAAATTGATACATAGCGTCGGTTGCGGTAGCAGTGTTGCGGCATGTTCTGGCCATTCAATAATGCAAAAAGCATCGTCGCTAAAATAATCACGACCGCCGATCAGATCGAATTCATAAGCATCGGATATGCGATAAAAATCAAAGTGATGAACGATCAATCGTCCTATAGTATAACTATTAACCAGCGTAAAGGTAGGGCTTTTTACCGCTTGCGTGTAGCCTAGACCATAGAGGATCCCTTGACATAAGGTTGTTTTGCCAGCACCCAACGGTCCCTGCAGCCATAACGAGGTTGCCGGGCGCACATAATTTGCCAAGCATATACCCAATTGCTGCATAGCGGCGGCATCTTTAATGTGCAAATTAGGCATGGTAGCTAGTTTTGGCAGAACTTCCATTCACTACGCTGGGCAAATAATTGATGACGACATCGGCACTCAAACCGCGTGGCAAGTCGGCAGCAGCAAGATCGCCAGCGCGGGCGTGCGCACAGGTTCCGAGCAGGGCAGCTTTTTCTTGCGTCATACCTTGCCCTTGTAGTGATGCAATAATGCCGCTGAGCACATCGCCCATGCCAGCACTGGACATGCCCGGGTTACCGCCTTCGCACACTGTCGTTTGGGTGTTACTGCTAACGATCGTACCAGCGCCTTTTAGCACGCAGACACCGTGGTAGCGATTTTGTATCTCTTGCGCCGCGGCAAAGCGATTGCTTTGTATTTCACTGGTTGTCTTGTTCAATAGATGCGCCGCTTCGCCGGGATGCGGGGTGAGTATCCAGCGCTCTGCTGCCAGCGGCTCTTCGGCTAATAGATGCAAGGCATCGGCATCCACGACCAGCGGTTTATTGCTGTCTAAGGCTTCGGACAGCAGCGCAAGTGCCCAATCGTCGTTACCTAATCCCGGTCCTACGACGATCATGTTACAGTCTCGTATCAGTTTTTTCATTGCTTTCGAATTTTCCGCATCGTGTACCATCAGCGGTGGGCATAGCGCAGTCGCAATCGCAGTATGCTGCCCTCTCGTGAGCACACTGACCAAGCCAGCACCGCTATACAAAGCGGCTTTAGCAGCCAAGCCGATTGCTCCAGCCATACCATAATTGCCACCTATGAGCAGAACATGTCCGAAGTCCTTTTTATGCGTGTCGGACGATCTGGGTGGCAGCCATTTTAGTGCCTCTGCATGGTTGAGTAGTTGACAGTCGGGTTGTATCTGGCTAATGATGTCCGCTAAACATTGTAAGTTGGAAAAAAAAATCTGTCCGCAATAATCTTTGCCGGCAGCAGTATACATGCCGCGTTTGCGGGTGATAAAGCTGACCGTGATATCGGCATTGACTGCGACTGGTCGCACACACCCGCGGTCGGCATCTAAACCCGAAGGAATATCCACTGCCAGCACCGGTGCGCTATGGCTATTGATGCGATTAATCCAGTTGACCGCTTGCTCCGATAAGTCTCTATTGAGACCGCTACCGAAGATCGCATCAACGATCACATCGGCTTTGTCTACTTCGGTTGCTGTGATTGTTTTGCCACCCGCTGCTAGATACACGCGACGCGCTTTTAATGCATCGCCTTTGATGTGATCTGTATCGCCGAATTGACAAATCTTTACATTCCTTCCGATGCGGTGGAATAACTCGGCGATGACATAACCGTCGCCACCGTTATTACCGACACCCGTATAGATGATGATATTACGCGCGTCCGGCCATCTCGCAATCAGTTGACCAAAGCAAGCTCGCCCAGCCCGTTGCATCAACTCGTAGCCGTCCACGGGTGTTTGCTCAATGAGCATTTGATCTATTTTTCTACTCTGCTCAGCAGTGTATAGGGCACGCATCATTCTGCCTGGTTTGCTGGTAGGCTATGTTTATCAACATGCGTTTGCAGCCACATTTCAAGTAGCGCACAATGCCAGAGTTTGTTGCCTTGTATCGGGGTCAATTGATCTTCTGCAGAGTTTAGCAAGTGGTTTATGTAACTATGTTCAAATAAGTCTCGCTCTCGGCAAGCTCTAGAGTTTAAGGTGTCGCACATCATTTCAAAAAATATTCCCTGTATATATTTTAAGGCAGGAACTGGGAAATAGCCTTTTTTACGCTCTATAATTTCAACGGGTAGATAGCGGCGGGCAATTTTTTTCAAGCAGTATTTGCCGCCGTCTCTGAGTTTGAGTGTCGCCGGCATCGCGCAAGCACGCTCAACTAGATGTTGGTCCAAAAACGGCACTCTCGCTTCTATCCCCCAAGCCATCATCATATTGTCTACCCGCTTGACTGGGTCGTCAACGATTAATGTGCCGATATCAAAACACAAAACAGTATTCAGAAATTCGGGTTGATTAATTTGTCTAAGGCGGCTTTCGACCAATGCCGAGGTGTTGTCGTGTATATGCCATCGCCGCGTTACGGTGTCTAGATATTCTTTGTGGCTGCGATCGAAGTAGTACGGCTTGAATCGTTCTATAGCCGATCCGTTTGCCTGGTGCATTTTAGGATACCAGAAATAGCCGCCGAATACTTCGTCAGCACCTTGTCCGCTTTGCACAACTTTAATGTCTGCAGCGACTTGCTCGGCGAGTAAGTAGAAGGCGATGCAATCTTGGGCAGGCATCGGTTCAGCCATCTTTGCAATTGCTTCGCCGAGGCGACTGTATAATTGAGTATCGGATACGCTAAAGCGATGGTGTTGGGTGTCGAAATATTTGACAACCATATCGGAATATACGAACTCGTCGCCAAATTCTTTGCCTTTGCTATCAAAGCCTATCGTATAGGTGTTGATATCGGAGATGTTCAATTTAGCGAGCAGTGCGACCAAAAGACTCGAGTCCAGACCACCCGATAGTAGCACACCAACATCTACATCAGCTATCTCAAAGCGTTTCTTAACCGCGTTCAATAGCTCGCTTTCAATCAATTCCAGCCACTCGTTTTCTGACATCACCATCGGCTGTATCTGTTCGGGCAAAGACCAATAGCAGCGCTTAGTCGAATTGCCCGAGTCATCGATTGACATAGTATGTGCCGGTTCCAGTTTGCGTATGCCGCGCAGCAATGTGCGCGGTGCTGGCACTACCGCGTGCAAACTGAGATGGTGATGCAACGACAGCGCGTCAATCTGTGTGTCTATTCCATCGGTTGACAATAGCGCCTGCGGATTGGATGCAAAGCGCAAACAATCGGCGGTGCGTGCATAATAAAGCGGCTTGATGCCTAAGCGGTCGCGTGCCAGCAAAAGTGTGTTCCGATACTTATCCCAGACTGCAAAAGCAAAGATACCATCTAACCGCTCAACGCACGCTGCTTGCCAACGGTGATAGGCTTTTAATATGACCTCACTGTCGCTGGTGCTGAAAAAGCGATAGCCATAAGCCTTCAGTTGTGCTCGCAGCGTTTTATAATTATAAATGACACCGTTGAATACCAGTTGCAAGCCGAGCGCGTCATCGCTCATCGGTTGATTGCCGCTCTCTGATAGGTCAATAATTGCCAGTCGCGCATGCGCAAGACCTACATTTTCGTGGCACCAAATCCGCTGACTGTCGGGACCGCGAAAACTAATATGCGCGAGCATCTTCCGCAAGTTATCGGCATCTGCCTTCCGCCCCCCAAAATAAAACTCACCGGCAATACCACACATTGTGGCTAAATTATACAGGATATCGCTAAACCCACCCACTGATCTGATCGCGCAACCTCCGGTGATACGCGCTGTATAGTAATTAAATTATATACATCATATAATAAATAAAGTAGCATCAAACCTAAGGAATTATGGAGGCTGAATTGAAGGAGCGACAATTTAGCAGCAATGCAGATAGCATAAGTTTTATTGATACACTGGTAATATTAATACTGGGAGGTATTAGTATAGGAATTGTAGTATTGGGGAACTACCTTGATAGTCACCTTGTTTCCATATTAGGGCTATTGTTTATTATAGTAATAGCCGGAGTTTCTGTACTCAGATTTATAAGTTCTATTCTAGATCTTACAGATCGTCTAAAGCAAAGATAGATCCTTTATCTAAATTAATTAATAACGCTCGGTGGCTAATTGCAGTGTTCACTTTGGGTGCTATGCTACCCTTTCATGTGAGGTTTTCGTTAAGAGGTAGGGGCGAGACCAAGTGTCACCCAGTGACGATCCTATTCTCTGCGTTTGTTCTCCAATCGCTTAAATCAGCAAGTGTAGATATTTCGGATGATTGGTCAATACGCAGGCTTTGTAATGCAAAGGTTGTTTGCTTTGCGTTTTAAGCCGATTTTTCATATAATATGAACTGTTATTTGAACATAGGTTGACTTTTATAAGCTCCTCACTGGGAGCTTTTTTATTATATGCGTATCAGTCGGGCGTAGATTGTCTGAAGGAGCGATATGGATAGTGCTACGGATTTATCGGAGATCCTAAAACCGGTAGTTGAAAAAATGGGTTATATTTACTGGGGTCTGCGGGTGCAACAGCACCGTGCGCATTCGCTGTTGCAGGTGTATATAGACCATCCCACTGGTGTGACGCTTGATGATTGTTCTGCGGTTAGCAATCAGTTGAGTGGTATATTGGATGTTGAAGATTTAATTGAGCGATCGTACACCTTAGAGGTTTCGTCGCCCGGCATAGATAGACTGTTGCTCAATAACGAGCATTATGAACTATATATAGGAGCTAAAATAAAAGTGAAAAGCTATATGGCTGTAAATAATAGAAAGAATTTTACCGGTCTTTTAGAGGCTGCGAATAGTAGATTCATCACCCTAAAAACTGAACAAGGGTCGATTGATATTCCGCACAATGCTATTAAGCAAGGACAATTACTTTGCGAAGATTAACATAACTCTGAACGAGGACATAGCTATGGAAAATAAAGAGATTTTACGAGTAGTAGAAGCTGTACAAAACGAAAAAAATGTAGCTGCCGAAGATGTATTCAAGGCTTTAGAAGCCGCTTTAGCAGTTGCCGCTCGTAAGAAATACGATAGCCATTTAGATATTTGCGTAGAGATAGATCGCCAAACCGGATCATATAACACCTACCGGCGATGGCAGGTTGTTGACGATGATGATGTCGAGTTTTCATCTTCGGATTATCAAATACTGCTGAGTTCGGCGCGTAAGGAAGACGAGTCGTTGAACCCCGGCGATTATTTGGAAAGACAGGTTGATAATGTTCCTTTTGGACGTATTTCCGCATACACTGCTAGACAAGTTATCGTACAAAAGTTACGCGAAGCTGAGCGTACGCGCACGGTATCTTTGTATAAAGATAAAGTGGGAACTTTAATTATGGGTAATGCTAAGAACGAAGATCATAGCGGGCTCTATATAGACTTGGGAAATAACGGTGAAGGTTTTATACCTCGTAACGAGTTAATTCCGCGCGATACGATTCGCCCCGGCAACCGAGTGCGTGCTTACTTAAAGGAAGTACGCGAAGACATGCACGGTCCGCAGTTGATTATGTCGCGTACCGTCCCTGATTTTTTAATCAAGCTATTTGAGTTGGAGGTTCCGGAAGTAGCACAGGGACTAATAGAAATTAAAGGCGCATCGCGAGACCCAGGGCTGCGCGCGAAGATTGCGGTATATTCTAAAGACTCACGCTTGGACCCAGTGGGAGCCTGTGTAGGCATGCGTGGTGCTCGGGTGCAAACGGTATCCAACGAATTAGCCGGAGAGCGCATAGACATTATTCCTTGGGATGAAGATTTCGGTAAATATGTGGTCAATGTGATGGCGCCCGCTACGATCAATTCTATCGTAATAGAAGAAGACCTCAAGCAAGTAGATATCGTAGTCGAAGAGGAGAAACTTTCTCAAGTAATAGGTCGCGGTGGACAAAATGTACGTTTAGCGAGCCAACTTTTGAATTGGAAGCTCAATGTTATTTCAACAAAAGTTGCTGAAGATAAAAAAGAAAGTGAAATGCAAGATGTCATTAAACTATTTAATGAAAAATTGGATGTTGATAAAGAGGTTGCCGAAATTCTAGTTGATGAAGGCTTAGACAGTATGGAGGATATCGCATATGCCGAAACTGAAAAGTTGCTTGCAATTAAGGAGTTTGACCAGCAGCTGGTAGACGACTTAAAAAGTCGTGCGAGCGATGCTTTGTTTGCGATGGCAATATCCGACGAAGATGGCGACGATGATAGCGCGAGCAACGAATTAATCGATTTAGAAAATGTCGATGAAGCATTGTTTTTAATACTACGACAAAATGGCATTAATAATCGTGAACAATTAGCTGAGCAGGCGGTAGACGACCTAATAAAAATAGAAGGTATAGATAAAGATAAAGCGGCTGATTTAATTATGGAGGCTAGAATTCCCTGGTTTCAAAATGTTGAAAACGAATAAAAGATGAGCGAAGCAGTAACAGTTAAAAAATTTTCGGAGGTCGCGAAGAAATCACCGGCCGAAATACTTAGTATCCTCAAAGAGGTGGGGATTACCGGCAAGAAGGCAAGTGATACTATTTCGCACGAGGAAAAGATGCAGGTCGTTGAATATATTCGCAAAGGCAAAAAGGTGTCTCGCGTCCAGCGTAGCACTACGCAAGTACATACCGTGCAAGGTCGCAAGGCTAATACGATCACGGTAGAAACTCGTAAACAGACTAAGCCACCAAAGCCTAAGAAAATTACTCGCACTAAAGCGTCCAAACCAGTAGCCGTTGATAATACCCCGGAGACTAAGACAGTCAGAAAAAAAGCAGTCCAACTGACGATACCTGACACCGCAGACCGCGATGAAAGCAAAAAGGTCGTCAAACTTAAAGCTAAATCGACCCCAGAAACTAAGGCGAAGTCTGCTGCTACTGTTGAAACCCCACCACCTGAAGTGAAATCGGATAACAAGGTCGAGCCAAGCGATAACCAGGAACAAAAACAGGAACAAAAACAGGAACAAAAAGCAAAGCGCAAACAGTTAAGCATTGCCACTGATAAAAGTGGTAAACGAATAACTAAAAGGCAAAACCTACAGTCGCTTAAAGTCGTGCCATCTCAAAAGCATGGTTTTGAAAAACCGACTCAGCAGGTAAAGCGGGAATTAGTAATCCCTGAGCATATATCGGTAACCGATTTGGCGCAAGGTTTGGCTATTAAAAGTGCTGAACTTATCAAAAAGATGATGGGTATGGGTATTATGACAACTATCAATCAGTCCTTGGATCAAGATACTGCGGTGCTGATAGTAGAAGAATTAGGACATCGGGCAGTTGCCGAGAGACAAAGCGATGCCGAAGCGAAGTTGGTTGATAGCGTGGACGATGAAAATCTAGAGAAAGTTGCTCGCCCACCAGTGGTGGTGGTAATGGGACATGTAGATCACGGTAAAACATCGCTATTGGACTATATACGTGATACTAAAGTGCACAGTAGCGAAGCCGGTGGTATCACTCAGCATTTGGCCGCTTATCATGCACAGACTGATAAAGGTGTGATTACTTTCTTGGACACACCTGGCCATGCTGCCTTCTCTGCAATGCGCGCCCGTGGCACTGAGGTGACTGATATTGCAGTTTTGGTCGTGGCAGCCGATGACGGTGTGATGCCGCAAACCATAGAGGCTATCAAGCATGCGCGGGCAGCTAAAATTCCAGTCATTATCGCACTGACTAAAATAGATAAGGAAGGCACGGATAAGGAGAAAATAAAATCAGAACTTGCCAAACACGACATCGTTTCGGAATCGTGGGGGGGAGATAGTATATTCGTCGAGGTTTCGTCTAAAACTGGGCAAGGTATAGACGAACTATTGGATGCAATTTTATTACAAGCCGAAATTATGGAACTCAAAGCACCGCTATCAGGTTTTGCGCGAGGTACGGTGATCGAGGCAACCTTGGATAAGGGACGCGGTGTCATTGCAACGATATTAGTACAACAGGGTGTTTTGAATAAGGGTGATATTTTATTGGCCGGTACCGAATTCGGTCGCGTGCGGGCGTTGTTGGATGAAAACGGTCGCTTGTTGGGTAAAGCAAGCCCTTCAATACCGGCTGGGATGCTAGGGCTTTCTGGTGCGCCGTCGGCAGGCGACGAGTTCATAGTCGTCGAGAGCGAACGCAGAGCAAAGGAAATTGCCGATCTACGCCGTCAAAAACAACGCGATAAACAACAACTAGCACGCACTTCGATAGTGCATATGGAAAACTTTATGCAAGATGCTGGCAAAACCGTTCAGTCTATTAATATCCTACTCAAAGCGGATACTCGAGGTACTGCCGAAGCCATACAAGACAGCTTATCTAAAATTCCTACAGACGAAGTGAAGGTTGATATATTATTTACTGGTGTCGGCGGTATTAATGTTTCTGATATCAACTTGGCGGCAGCATCTAAAGCACTGGTTTTAGGCTTCAATGTCCGTGCCGATGCGCAGGCGCGCAGAGAAGCCGAAAAGCAATATGTTACGATACAGTACTGTAGCGTTATCTACGAGTTACTGGAGAGTATCACTGAGATGGTCGGAGGTATGTTAGAACCTTCTATTAAAGAAGAGATAATCGGTATTGCGCAAGTAAAAGATACTTTTAGATCATCAGCCCTCGGCGTAGTTGCCGGTTGTCAAGTGATAGAGGGTACGGTACGGCGAGGTAATCCGATTCGTGTAGTGCGAGACAATGTAGTAGTTTTTGAGGGGCAGCTTGAGTCTTTGCGCCGCTTTAAGGATGATGTGAACGAAGCTAAAGAAGGTTTAGAGTGTGGGATTGCGATTAAAGACTATAACGATGTGAAATTGGGAGATCAAATAGAAGTTTTTCAGCGCACTGAAGTGCGCAGGACATTATAATGGCTACCGTATCATATCGCCCTCTACAGATGGCCGGTCTGCTCAAGAGAGAGATAACCATGTTGATGCGTAGCAAAATAAATGACGCACGCCTAAATTGTCTTTCCGTAACCGATGTTGAGGTGAGTAAAAACTGTTCGCACGCAAGAGTTTATATTTTAATACCTTCGCACGAAGACGAGAAGCAAATGCTCAAAGTCGTCACCGCTGCCGGTGGCTTTATCAGGAGTCATTTGTCATCAAAGCTGGCACTGCGGTTTATTCCTAAGCTGAGTTTTAAGATAGATAATTCATACCAGCATGGTAATCGCATAGAACAGATACTAAAAGAAATCCACCGCTAGTCAAGTAGCGTCAGCAAACCGAGCATGCACGCATATGTTGCTGATAATCGTAAAGCACTTGCTGAGATGATAGTTTTATGGTCGAGCTAGACGCGCTAAAAATATCGTTGGTCTATAAACTCATGCGCGAAGTTCACACTCCATGCCATGTCGGCAATAGATAATAGCTTACTACTGCTTTACAAACCAAGTGGGATAAGTTCCTTTTGGGCAGTTAAAAAAGTGAAGGATCGTCTGGGTGTCAAAAAGGCTGGCCATGCCGGCACTTTAGATCCTTGTGCAGAAGGGTTATTAATTATCGCCCTAGGCAAGGCCACTCGCACACTCAGTTATATAATCGGACAGGACAAACATTATGAGGTTTATGCCAACTTAGGCATACGCACTGCAACCGGTGATCGAGAAGGTGCGGTGGTAGAGCGCCAAGACTTTGTCATCCCACAAGCGCAGACTCTAAATCGTATATTTAGCGATTTCAGTGGTCAGATAGAACAAACTCCACCTATGTATTCGGCACTCAAACATCACGGTCAACGCTTATATAAATTGGCACGCGCCAATGTTTCGGTGCCGCGAAAAAAACGCACTGTTTATATTCAATCTTTAACACTCAAGCAAATTGACGCCGACGGTTTTAGCTTCGCCGTGCAGTGTTCAAAGGGCACTTATATACGCACTTTGGTTGAAGATATAGCAAAAGCACTTGGCACGGTTGCCTACACCGGCAAATTAAAACGTACTGCTATCGGCACTTTTAACATAAAATCTGCAATCTCGCTCGATGATTTGCCACCTAATCCGCCGGCAAAATCGCAATATTTGATAAAATCAGATAGGATTTATGCGAACTACGATGCTTATGTAATGGATGCGTCGGCAGAGAGATGTTTTAGGCACGGCTTATACACGCAGGGGTTGCCGTCAGGTGGTTGTTTTAGGTTATACAATGAGAGCGGCGATTTTTTAGGTGTTGGCGGAGACAGCAAAGTGCAAGTTCGATTTATTTAGCTGAATTGAGGATATATAGTAGCGATGATATTAAAAGATCAATTGAATAGGCCACTGCGAGATCTTAGAATCTCAGTTACCGACCGCTGTAATTTTCGCTGTACTTATTGTATGCCTAAGGAAGTATACGGAACACACTATAAGTTTATGCGGCGTGATGAATTATTGTCCTTTGAACAATTGATTCGCGTTGTGCGCCTATTTGCTGAACTTGGCGTCGTGAAAGTGCGCATCACCGGTGGCGAGCCGTTGGCAAGGCAGCGTATAGAAGTGTTAATCAAAATGATCGCACAAATAAAAGGGATTGAAGACATCAGCCTAACCACCAACGCATCGTTATTGACTGCCGATAAAGCGCGTCTGCTAAAGACTGCCGGCTTAAATCGGCTCACGGTGAGCTTGGATGCCTTGGACAATGATGCTTTTACTGGGATGAACAATGTCGCTTTTCCGGTTGATAGAATTCTAGAGAATATTGACCACGCCAGAGCTGCCGGCTTCAAACCTATCAAGATCAATATGGTTGTTATCAAAGGTAGTAACGATGACCAAGTTTTAGCTATGGTGCGCCATTTTAGAGGACACGACTACATTCTCCGCTTGATAGAATACATGGATGTAGGCAACAGCAACCGTTGGAAACTCGAACAAGTTGTGCCAGCGCAATCCTTGATTAAGCTAATCAATGAGCAATTTCCCATTGCGGCAGTTGATGCGAACTATCGCGGAGAGGTTGCTAAGCGCTGGCGATATAAAGATGGGCAAGGAGAGATAGGTTTTATAACATCAGTTTCACAGCCCTTTTGCAGAAGTTGTACGCGCCTGCGTTTATCTGCTGAAGGGAAGCTATATACTTGTCTTTTTGCTACCCGCGGTCATGATTTGCGTCAACTGCTTAACGAGGGATATTCGGACGAGCAAATCAAGCACTATATCATTGATTTATGGAGCCAACGCACAGTTCGCTACTCTGAACTGCGTAGCGCACAAACAACCGCGCTGCCCAAGATAGAGATGTCTTATATAGGCGGTTAAGGTTTTCCCCAGTTGCCTCTGGTAAGTATCATTTTGCTAACGATTATCCATATCATATATAATAAACCGCTATGAATTATTATTGTGATTTTGATGCCTGCCGCAAGCAAGGTGTGGTGTTTTTCTTATTGCTGGTTTTGCTGATGCAACCAGTCGGTGCCCAGTCGTATGCCGATGCCAGAGATTTTTTGTCAGTTTTGATAGATGATGTAGTCTCTGAGATTAAAATCAACGATGCTGTTTATAGGGAGGATACTGAGAAATTATATGATCTGATAGATGAGCGTATTGTCAGCTCAGTGGATATGGAGCTATTCGGTAAATTGACACTGGGCGGACACTGGAATAGTGCATCTGAGACGCAGCGCTTGATGTTTACCAATGCCTTACGCCGTACGATGGTGCGCAGTTATGGAAAATCTTTGTTGTTGCTTTCTAATGTAGAAAAAATTGATTACCCATTGCCTGATACTACCAAGCAGACGCGCTACCAAATAGTAAGGACGATGTTATTTTTTGTCGGTGGACAAGCACCTGTTTCAATTAACTATGCGATGCTATTTAAGGAAGATAGGTGGGTCGTTTTTGATTTGATCGTCGACGGGCTGAGTGTAGGTAAGCAGTTTAGACAGAACTTTGATATAGAAATAAAAGATAAGGGATTGGATGCATTGATAACGCGCCTCGCAGGGGATGCGGCCAGCCTTTAGAATACTGGGCTAAATCTAGTTATGCAGAAATTATATATACAGGGGCGCAAGCAGCCGCTGCAAGGTACCATTAAAGTTTCTGGTGCTAAGAACGCAGTGTTACCGGTGCTGGCTGCGACTTTGTTAACCGATGACGGTATGTATATAGGCAATGTTCCGCATTTGCACGATGTAACGACCACTATCAGCTTGCTACGCCAAATGGGAATATCGGTTGTCATAAACGAGGCGATGAATATCAAAGTCAACGCTGCCACTATTAAAGAATATATTGCACCTTACGAAGTCGTCAAAACCATGCGCGCATCTATACTCGTTTTAGGACCTATGTTAGCGCGTCACGGGCGCGCCAAAGTATCGTTGCCTGGCGGTTGTGCTATAGGTTCTCGGCCGGTCGATATACACATTGAGGGTCTGCGCAAGATGGGGGCAGATATCAAGATCAGCAAAGGCTATATAGAAGCGACTGCCGCTAAGCTCAAAGGTGCCAATATAGTGTTACCCAGCATTACCGTGACCGGTACTGAGAACTTGCTGATGGCAGCCACCTTAGCTGAGGGTGTAACGACGATAAAGAATGCTGCACTTGAGCCTGAAGTCGTTGACTTGGCGGTTTGTTTGCGGAAAATGGGAGCCGATATAGAAGGGGAGGGTACCGATACCATCACTGTTCGCGGTTGCCGGTACCTCAAAGGTTGTAAATTCAATGTATTGCCGGATCGCATAGAGGCTGGTACTTTCTTAGTCGGCACTGCTGCTACTGGCGGTAAAATCAGAATAGAAAATATTACCAGTAAAATACTCGAGGCGATACTGGTGAAGCTCGAACAATGCGGTGCTGAGATCAACACTGGAGACCAATATATAGAGTTGGATATGCGTGGCAAACGTCCTAAAAGTGTTGATATAAAAACCGCACCGTATCCTGATTTTCCTACTGATATGCAAGCTCAGTTTACAAGTTTGAATATGATCTCTGAAGGCAACAGCATTGTCACTGAGACGGTCTTTGAAAATCGTTTTATGCATGTGCAGGAGATGCAGCGTATGGGAGCAGATATTAATGTGCGGGGAAATTCTGCATATATCAAAGGTTGTGATAAATTGATAGGTGCTCAAGTGATGGCAACCGATTTGCGAGCTTCGGCATCTTTGATACTCGCCGGCTTGGTTGCCGAAGGTGAAACCACAGTGGATCGCATCTATCATATCGATAGAGGCTACGAGCATATTGAGGAAAAACTCGATCGACTGGGTGCAAATATTAACCGTATCTCATAGGCTGGAGAGTGATGGAAGAATGTAGAATTGCACTTGCGAAAGGTCGCTTGCTCAAAGAGAGCATACCGTTGCTTGAACGCGCCGGTTTGGAGATGGTAGCGAATCCGAACGATGATCGCAGGTTAATATTGAACAGTAAAGATAAAAATATTGAGTTCGTAATACTACGTGCTGCTGATGTGGTTACTTATGTCGAATATGGTGCTGCTGATTTAGGCATTGTCGGCAAGGATATGTTAATGGAGGAAGACAGCAGAGGTATTTACGAACTGTACGATTTGGGTATAGGAAAATGTCGCCTATCAGTTGCCGGTTTGCCATCACCACAAAAGTTGAAATATCGTCCCCGCGTAGCCACTAAATATTGTCTATCGGCGAGAAGGTATTTTGCTCAGTGCAATAAGCAGGTTGGTATAATAAAGCTATACGGTTCGATGGAAATGGCACCGATTTTAGGATTGGCTGATTTAATCGTTGATTTGGTTGACAGCGGCAAAACTTTAGCTGCTAACGGTTTACAGGAGTTTGAGACCATCAAAGATATTAGTGCTCGCTTGATTGCGAATAGAACTGCAATGAAAATAAAGGATCGCACGGTTAAGAATTTGGTTGAACAAATAACTAATGTGTGCTGACATCTACTATCTCAATGGTTAGCGTTATATAGTAAAGCTTATGAAATACGAAACTGATGATTTAAGAATTAAAGTAATCAAAGATCTGGTAGCGCCGAGAGATTTGATAAGCCGTTTAGCGATCACTGACGCAGTGTCAGAATGTGTTTATCATTCTAGGAAGACGATCAAAGATATTTTACACAATAAAGATCATCGTTTACTGGTCATCGCCGGTCCTTGCTCGGTTCACGATACCAGAGCCGCACTTGAATATGCCGATCGCTTGCAACCGTTGATAGCGCAATACCAAGACAGCCTGCATATCGTGATGCGTGTTTATTTTGAGAAACCACGTACCACCGTAGGTTGGAAGGGGTTGATTAACGATCCTGATTTAGACAACAGCTTCCATATCAATAAAGGTCTAGAGGTTGCCCGTCGCCTGCTACTCGATTTGAACGCTAGAGGTATATCGGCTGCTACCGAATATCTGGATTTAATCAGCCCTCAATATATTTCGGATTTAATCGCCTGGGGCGCTATAGGTGCGCGTACTACGGAGAGCCAAACCCACCGCGAGTTGGCTTCTGGTTTGTCGTGTCCGGTCGGATTTAAGAACGGTACCAACGGCAATATACAAATAGCTGTAGATGCGATGCGCTCAGCATCGCAACCGCATCACTTTTTATCAGTTACCAAAGGTGGGCATTCGGCTATTTTTTCAACGGCTGGCAATCAAGATTGTCATATTATTATGCGCGGTGGCGGCGGTAAATCGAACTACGACAGCGATAGCGTTGACTATGCATCACAGTTGCTTGTCGAAGGCAAGCAAGCGAGAAAGCTGATGATAGACTTCAGCCATGCCAACAGCAATAAAAAATATCGAGAACAGATAATCGTTGCTAACAATGTCGCTGAGCAACTACAGGCTGGTGAACGGCGTATTATGGGTGTGATGATTGAGAGCCACTTGGTGGAGGGGCGGCAAGATCTCAAATTTAATAAAGACGGTACATTGGATAGGCAGGGATTGGTTTATGGGCAAAGCATTACTGATGCGTGTATGGGTTGGGAGGATACTGCACAGGTGCTGGCAACGCTTGCCGCTGCGGTGCAAGCAGGAAGGACTTAATGGCTTTGACCTTGCGGCAGCTGGATGCATCCGCAGACACTTTCTCCGAGCAAATTAGAGATTATATAGCACAGGCGCAACTCGGCACTGCCGATATTGACGATGCGGTGCGTGCGATTATCGATCAAGTGCGCACCCGTGGCGATGCTGCAGTATTGGAATATACGGAACGATTCGATAAACGCAAAGCCACCTCAGTTGCCGCCTTACGTATTACTGAAGACCAGCGTGCGCAGGCTGCGGCAACCGTCGCACCCGAATGGTCTGCAGCTTTAAGCAAAGCAGCCGAGCGCATACGCCGCTATGCTGAACGACAGCTTGTGCAAGATTGGGAATTCGTCGACGAATTTGGTGTTCGCCTAGGGCAAAAGGTGAGCGCAATTGACTCAGTAGGACTTTATATTCCAGGCGGTAAAGCCGCCTATCCATCATCGGTTTTGATGAACGCGATTCCTGCGCAGGTTGCTGGTGTTGAGCGTATTGTTGCAATGCTACCTGCTTGCGGTGGAGAGCTCAACCCTTTTGTGATGTGTGCCCTACAGTTGATGAGTATAGATGAAGCGTATACTATTGGTGGCGCACAGGCCATCGCAGTGCTAGCCTACGGCACACAGAGTATCGCTCCGGTTGTTAAGATAGTCGGCCCCGGTAATGCGTATGTTAACGAAGCCAAACGGCAAGTGTTCGGCAAAGTCGGTATAGATATGGTTGCCGGTCCGTCGGAGATTTTGGTAATAGCCGACGGTTCTACGCAACCATCGTGGATCGCACTGGATTTATTCTCGCAAGCCGAACACGATGAGCAAGCACGGTCAATATTATTATGTCCTGATGCTGACTATCTGAATCAAGTCAAGGCTGAGATTGATCGCTTGTTGCCGACTATGGCACGCCGTAAGGTTATTGAGGCAGCACTCAATCGCAACGGTTTGTTGGTCAAGGTTGATGATCTGCAACAAGCGATGCAGATAGCAAACATCATTGCCGCAGAGCACTTGGAACTTGCAGTGGTTGATGCTGAACGATGGCTAGACAGCATAAAAAATGCTGGCGCTGTCTTTCTAGGTTCCTATAGTTGTGAGGTATTGGGAGATTATTGTGCCGGCTCCAACCATGTCCTGCCGACTGCCGGTAGTGCACGTTTCTCTTCCCCACTGGGAGTTTACGATTTTCAAAAACGCACTGGCATCATGCAGTGCGATGCAAAGGCGGCATCGTATCTCGCTACCATAGCCGAGCCGCTTGCTGAAGCCGAAGGTCTGCATGCTCACGCCGCCGCCGCTCGTAGCCGTATTACCGCATCATGACATCGTTAAGCGATATCAGTGCTTACACAGACCGCTACTTAGAGGTCGGACATTTCAAAGACTATAGTCCGAACGGATTACAAGTTGAAAGTCAGCGTCCGATTCGTCTGTTGATCTCTGGAGTCACTGCATCGCAGGCTTTAATAGATGCAGCGATAGCGGAAGACGGTGATGCGATATTAGTGCATCACGGCTATTTCTGGCGCAACGAGGAACCGACCATATCAGGCATGAAAGCGAGACGATTGCGTACTTTGCTGTCCAGTGGTGTCGGATTGCTCGCCTATCATATTCCACTGGATGCGCACGATGTGGTTGGCAATAATGTACAACTGGCAAAACACTTGGGCATTTCTTTACAAGGCTGTTTCGGCGATTACAACGGTGTGCCGTTAGCGAGATACGGTACGATAGCACCATGCGATGCCGATAAGTTTGCAGACAAGATAGAACGAGTGTTATCTAGACCACCACAGCTGATAGCAGGGGGTCGCGCGACGATTGAAACCGTAGGGCTGTGCACTGGAGCTGCGCAAGACTGTATAGAAGAGGCAGTTCGTTTGGGTTTGGATGCCTATATCAGCGGTGAGATTTCGGAGCGGACGGTGCATATCGCAAGAGAAGAGGGCATACACTATTATGCTGCCGGACACCACGCAACTGAGCGCTATGGCGTGCAAGCCTTAGGCGAGCATCTAGCCGAGCATTTTGATATAACGCACCGCTATATAGAGATAGACAATCCAGTGTAAATACTACTTGCCTGAGTTTTTTATATTGCTCTGCGCTGGTTGTCAGTTTATCAACGGACAAAGTGGGGTAGCGACTCCGATGAAGTATTTGCGGTGTCAATCGAAGACATTGCCGAGTATAGCAACATAAACAATCTGCTATAAGGACGGTTTGCGAGAGGTGTTATGCTAGTTGACCGGAAAGCATACGACATGCTCAAGGTCTATGCGGATACCAATTTTCTCACCTATATGATGGTTGTGGTGGCTGGGAGCGAAACATTGAACCCGATCGCCGTTTTTCAGATGTAGTAAATATAAAAACTGTGCGCCCCTGAATTCCTTTTTTTCTATGGTGGCTTGAAAGTTGCTGTCGTCGTCGTGGATTATATCGTCGGGGCGAATCAACACATCGACTGCTTTATTGGGTGGCAATGTGGTATTTGCCGGCGGCGATAATTCTCCGAGGGTGGTTTGAATCGTCTGTTGTTCGGTGACGACGCCGCGCAACATCGTACCCATCCCTATAAAAGCTGCAACTTGGCGGGATACTGGGCGATGATAAAAATCGTATGTGTTACTCCACTGCAATATCTTTCCTTCAAGCATCAAACCCAGACTATCGGACATTGCCATCGACTCGCTCTGGTCGTGACTGACCATCAGTGTGGTGATATTCATATCAACCAATAGCTCTCTTATTTCCTGCACCATCTGTAGCTTGAGTTGGCTGTCTATGTTGGAAAAGGGTTCGTCTAATAATAGCAGCTTGGGCAGCGGTGCTAGAGCGCGTGCCAATGCCACGCGTTGTTGTTGTCCGCCTGATAGTTCGTTGGGGTACTGGTCTGAGTAAGCACTCAGTTTGGTTAAAACGAGCATGCGCTTGAGTCGTACTTTATAGTCTCGTCTCGCCATAGAACGAATACCGAAGCCGATATTCTCTGCAACCGTCAGATGCGGGAATAGCGCATAGTCTTGAAACATGACCCCAATGCGTCGCACTTCTACTGCAACTCGTTCGTTGCGGCTTTCTATTAATTTATCTTCCAAATAGACCTGTCCCGATGCCGCACGATGAAAGCCGGCAATACATCGAAGCAAAGTACTTTTCCCGCTACCGCTGGGTCCGAGTAGACATCCTATTTTTCCTGTGGCGATACTCAAACTAGCATCCTTGACTATAGTTTGTTGATCAATCGCAACGCTAAGATTTTTTAGTTCGAGCATATCTATAATCTCATTTTCTAAACGGCGTGATCCGTTGTGCCACTAGCACAATCGAAATCAAACTAATTGCAACAATACTCAGCGAAGGCACGGCGATATCATTGATGCGCTCAGTTGAAGCCAACTCGTAGGTGCGCACCGCCAAAGTGTTGAACTCAAAAGGCCTTAACACCAAGGTTGCCGGTAATTCCTTAACGACATCAGCGAATATCAACAACGCAGCACTGAATAATCCCGACCGTATTAAAGGAATATGTATTAAGCGCAAAGTCTGCAGTTTGCTTGCTCCACACGAACTTGCTGCATAGTCTATATTAGGCGATACCTTTGTCAAGCTGCTTGCTATGGTGTTATAACCGAGGGTCATAAAACGCACCGTATAAGCAAATAACAGTGCCACCACCGTGCCACTTAAAAACAAACCCACCGCCGAAAAATCAAGGGCGGTTGAAGCCTTATTGACAAAACCTTCAACAGTGGTAATAACGATCAATACGCCGATGGCAATTACGACGCCGGGAACAGCGTAGCCCGATGTTGCCAGCTTATCTACCCATAGCCATTTAGAAGATGGGTGTAGTCGTTGCCCATAAGCCATAATAACTGCAATAAAAACCACAATCAAAGCTGTGGCAAAGCCCAAGCTGAGTGAGTTGAGCATCAGTTGCAGATATTCGCTATCAAATTTTTCGGTACCGTAACGATAAGTCCACGCACTGAGTTGTAGCAATGGTATTGCAAAACCCAGAGTAATGGGTAGTCCGCAGATCAGCCAGGCAACGACGGTTTTAGCACCTGTTAAAGTATAGATCGCCTGCAACGGTGGATGACAGCCTTGGTTATAATAAGAGATGCGCTTCCTCGCTGCTTTTTCTATAGAAACTACCAGCACGGTGAACACTAGTATGATAAGCGATAACTGTGCAGCTGCAGTGAGGCTACCCAATCCCAGCCAAACTTTGAATATGCCTACACTGAGTGTTTGCACACCGAAATATTCGACTGTTGCATAATTTGCTAATGATTCCATCACCACGAGTGCAACTCCGGCAATTGCTGCCGGTCGTACCAGTGGCAGTATCAAGCGGAAAAAAATTTGTTTTGCGCGTAAGCCGGCCAAACGTGCTACATCAATCAAGTTGCTGGACTGAGAAATGAGAATCATATAGACCAACAGATATACATAAGGATATAGCACGAAGCTGAGCACCAGTATTGCTCCGCTCAGCGACCGTATTGGCAGCACCGGAAATCCTAATGACAAATGCCACCAGTTATTAAACCAGCCGCCGTAGTCTAATATGCCGGTGTATGTATAGGCGACGATATAAGGTGGAAAGGCGAGAGGTAGTACCATTGCCCAGGCTAAAAAGCGGCGACCTGGAAAACGGAACATCACGCATAAACAAGCCGTCGTCGTGCCGATCACTAAAGAGACGATAGCGACACCGACGCAAAGCAATAACGAGTTTCCAATGTAATTAAATAACTGTGTTTCTAGCAAATGCTGCCAAACATCAGTGTCGGGTGCTATAAACGAAATAAAGAGCGTGGCGATAGGCAACACTATCAGTAGTGTCAGTAGCCGTTGACTGATTAAAAACATATACGCGTAGGTTATAAGTTATATCTAGTAGCAGACAATAAACCGGATATAAATCCTATCGCACGAACTTATCAAAAGTCGGCGTTGAAGGTATTTTATCAATGGATTGTCAGCCACTACCAGGGTTAAGGATGTATGTCATCGCCAACCGGCTCTATCCATCAGCTTAACTGCTGCTGCATTCAATTCGCCGAGCTTGTCGAGTTGAATACTATCGGCTTTGAACTCTCCCCACGATTTCAGTGTATCGGCAACTTGCACATCGTCGCGTATCGGATATTCATAATTCACTTGACTATACCATTGCTGCGCTTGCTCATCTACTAGGAACTCGAGCAATTGTATCGCTTCATCCTTATTTTTAGCATTGCGGGTGATGCCACCACCACTGATATTGACATGGCTACCGCGGTCTTCTTGGTTAGGCCATATCACCCGCATCTTTTGCGCAGCACTGCTTTGTTCTTGGTCGGTATTATTTAGCATGTAGGCTAAATAATAAGTGTTCAACACCGCAATGTCGCATAATCCACCAGCTGCTGCTAGCACTTGATCACGATCGCCACCGACCGGTGGTCTGGCAAAATTGGCGACCAGAGCCTGCGCCCAATCGTAAGTTGCTTCCTCACCATCTGCATAGATCATAGATGCAATCAGCGATTGGTTGTATACATTGGTCGACGAACGTATGCAGATATTCCCACGCCATTGTTCGTCGGCCAAGGATTCGTAGCGCGTCGGTTGTGTTTGTAGAGTAACCTTGTCTTTGACCACTGCAATAATCCTCGCGCGTAGCGATAAACCAAACCAGTGTCCATCCGAATCTCTGTAGGCGGAGGGCACAGCCTGCATTAATTTTTCCGATTGTACTGCTTGTAGCAAGTCGGCTTGCTTAGCTCTATGCAACCGCGCAACATCGGTCATTATCAATAGATCTGCAAGGCTATATTGTCCTTCGCGCTGCAATCTTTCAATTAATGCATCGGCTTTAGCGGTTACCAAATTTGTCTTGATGCCGGTTTGTTCGCTGAACACCTCAAGAATCGGTTTGATCAATGCCTCTTCTCTTGCCGAGTAAATGTTGACCTCGGCCTGTGCAATACTGCACAGTACCGAAAAGCACAGCAAAGTGTTGAGCCCTAAAGCAGTTATCCTTTTGCTATATTCAGAATAAATCATAATCTCTCCTATTTCATAAATAGGAATTATTATAGTTATATTTATAATTTAATCAAAAAATATGAGTTCTATGAGGTTCGCTAATAGCGTTATAAAATGCGCTATTAAAGCCGTAGGTAGTAATAGTATAGATGACACATATGCTAAAACTCCGGAAAATGCCTAGAAAAGAGGTGGTGCGTTTCACCATACAAAAGCTATCGTGACTAGCTTTTTAGGGACAGAATTCTGATATAAGGGTAGTTCGTGGTGGCGTATAATAACGCTGTCTTTTAATATTCAGAGTTGACCTTATGCAAGAAGTTAGTTTACGAAAAAAAACAAGTGGTAGACGATATAGAGCACCGTCTTGCTATTTCAATTGTGATGATATTCTAATTTATAACGATGATATTTTGACAACGAGTAAAATACCTAAGTCGTCGATTGACTTAATAGTCACATCACCACCTTATAATGTCGATATACATTATCATGCGCATAAAGATGATTTAAGTTATCAAGAATATTTAGAATTTACCAAAGTCTGGCTAAAGAGATGTTACGACTTAGCAATGGATGACGGTCGACTATGCTTGAATATTCCATTGGATAAAAACAAAGGCGGGCAGCAAGCCGTTTGTGCTGATGTCACCAATATCGCGAAAAAAGTAGGGTGGAATTACCATTCTACGATTGTTTGGAACGAAGGCAATATCTCGCGTAGGACTGCTTGGGGGTCGTGGATGTCTGCTTCCGCACCTTATGTGATTGCACCTGTTGAAGTGATTTTAGTTTTGTACAAAAATAGCTGGAAAAAGCATAACATACGAAAAGAAAATGATATAACCAAGCAAGAGTTTATGGATTGGACAAACGGTGTTTGGACATTCAACGGTCAAAGCAAGAAAGGGGCAGGAGGCCATCCGGCTGCATTTCCTATAGAACTCCCTAAGCGATGCATAAAATTGTTTAGTTTTGTCGGCGACACGATTCTTGACCCGTTTTTGGGAAGCGGTTCAACATTGCTTGCCGCCTACATGAATAAGCGCAAAGGTATAGGTGTTGATATAGATAAGAGCTATTGCGATATTGCTATCAAACGTTTGTGTAAAGAAATGCATATAGAGCAAAGAAATTTATTTTAATGCCGAAAAGGAAAAAACAGCTAAAACCCTTATCTCAACTTGATTTATTAATGGAGTTTTTTAAGAAAAACCCGAATAAGGATATCCCTCATCCGGAGGTTGTAGACTGGGCGACGAGGGAATGGAAAAAGCGAACTTCTAAAGTTTTTAGAGATCCCGATAGAGGCATCCGTTCGCTTTTCCAGAAAGGTTTGTTGTTAAAAGTTAAAAAAGGAGTTTATCGCTATACTCCGAGTGTAGTCAGGCGGAATGTGCAAAAAGATTTTACACCTGCTCAAAAAGAGAAGATATTTGAACGAGATGGTTATAGATGTGTTATTTGTGGTTGCGATAGCAAGGGAACTGAGGAACTTCATGCCGACCATATCGTGCCCCAAGCATTAGGTGGAAAGGCGACTATAAAGAATGGGCAGACATTGTGTTCAAATCATAATATGATGAAGAAAACTTTAAGGCAAACGGAAGCAGGAAAGAAAATGTTTATCCGTCTATACGAAATTGCAAAAAACAAAAATAATGAAGAAGTTAAAGCGTTTTGTTTGGATATATTAAGAATTTATGAAAAGCATGGAATAAACGGACATATCGAATGGGAAAAGTAAGTTTATAACATAAGTTATTTTTAATAGCACAAAATAGTTGACATGCTCACAGATTAGCTATTTTTTATTCGTGGGTGGTAATTCTAGCGGGGTAATTAGTTTTATATATGGTAATGCTACCGGAGCTCGCTGTTTGAAGTATTTCTGAGCATGTTTAGGTAGCCATTCTCTGTTGAAATAGTCTTTAAAGTCAGCAAGGTGTTTATTAGGATAGAGCCGTGCTTGAACATCTTTTCTATTGTCAGAGAATTCATGATTATATGTAGGAAAACTTTCTGGGTGTATTCCTTTTTTGCGTAAAAAACCTGAGAACATTCTCCCAGTGGAAGCATCAGGAATCATTTTATCTGGCATGACAAACCCAGCTTCTTCTAAAGGTGCTATTAAGTTCAAGTAAATTTCATTCAGCATAGAGAAATGAGTATGTGGTATTTTTGACCTATTTTTTATATATCTTTTAACATGGTATGGCATATGACCTGATACCTGACCTGTTAGCCACTCTCTAACCCATTTTGATACCTGCACTGCAAATTTAGGAGAAAGCCATTGCGCAAGATGAGTCGCCACGTCTGGATGTACCCATGTTCCTTGTAATTCTGGTTGGTTACCTCCTTTAAGTGTTTGATATAGTGCCGAAACGGGAATTCCCGTTTCGGTAGATAATTCTTGCAAAAAATCTTTAGTAGAGTTTAATCGTACATAATCATAAAATGATTTTCCTGCGGCTTTACACAAAGCTGTTGCATTTATATACCCATCTTTAGGTCTTTGAGAAATTAATTCATTGCCAAGTTTATGTCCAATCAAAGGAAGCTGTGTTGGAAAAGATAAGTGAGAGTTAATGGTCATTGATTAGTCCTATAAAATTCTGGGAAATTTCAACTTAAGTCTGTTATTCTATCACCTACTACAAATCTAGCAATTGCCTTACATTTGTGCTTTGGTTTGAGCTTCCTCCTTTTTTAGGTTTATCTTAAAAGAGAGTTTTCATGCTAATTTCTCCGCAAATATACCTGTCTCGGAACTTACCATTAAAGCTTTCTACAAAAGCATTTTGAGTCGGTTTGCTGAGCTAAATATGTCAATTTCACTTGCTGACCCTGTCCCCAGTAAAACAGAGCTTTCGAGGTAAGTTGGGTAACGTTATCGCAAACGATACTGTCTGGTTTGCCACGCAGGTCTATAAATTGAGATAAAGATTGTGCTACCTGCATGGTGCTGATTGAAACATCACAGATCTGAGTGATGTATTCGCAACTGAAATCGTCCACTCTATTGAGTACGCGAAATCGTCTACCATCACTCAGTTAGTCATGCATAAAATCCATTGACAAACGCTTATTCACTGTGGCCGGTGTTGGCATAATGCAACGAGGATGATACAGTTTCTTGCGTCTTTTAGTCCTGAGTTGGAGTTTTGCCTGTGTATACAGACAATAGGTTCGTTTCTTATTCACCATCAGCCTTTCTCTCTTTAATAAGCCGTGCAACATCAAATAGCCATAGCGAGGATAAGTCTGTGCATGTTTGAGTAGTCGCTGCTTGAGCTGCTCATCTTTATCAGCGCACCTGCTACGATAACAGTAGACACTGCAGGTGATGCTTACTAGCCCACACGCTCTTCATCAGAGCTTTGGCTAACTCACGACAATGTCCTAGCTTTACCAATTTTTTGATAATGCCTCCTTCAAGCTCGCACGGATCCATTATCAATTCGGCTACCATCTTCTTCAGCTTGTTATTCTCAAATTCCAATGTATTCAGACGATTCGCCTCTGATACCTCCATACCACTATACTTCGCTCGGCATCTATAGAATGTCTGCTCTACTATACCTAGCTCTCGGCACATATCTACTACTTTTGCTCCATTAGGGATGAGGCATCATCATGCTCTGAGTAATAATAAAATTCTATAGTCCCAATCTGTTGAGTCCGTTCACCAATCGCTCCAAGCCTACCGTTAGTTGCGTAGCAGGCAGTGCGCCATACGAGATTCTGATGCAGTGTTTGTAATGTGCGCCGAAGGCATTGCCGGGTATCACAGCGACTTGGTAATCAGTAATTAGCTTTTCGATCATGGCAAAGTCGCAGTCTCGGTTTTGTAAAGCAACGAAGGTGTAGAGTGCACCTTCTGTAATCGGAGGCGTGATTATTTCTTGATGGGTGAGTTCGTTTAGCATCTGTTGACATAGCTGACGGTTGTAGGCGATCTGTTTTATATGCGCTTTGATATAGTCGGTTGCCGATCTGAGGCATTCTAATGCGGCGAATTGGCAGATGGTAGGTGGGCATATTAATATATTGTCTTGTACTTTGTCGATGGCGGTCTCCAGTGTGCGCGGCACGACGGCATAGCCTATGCGCCACGAGGCGAGACCGTAACTTTTGGAAAAGGAGAACATGGAGATGGTGTGGGCGGCTGAGTCGGGCAATGAACCGGGTGAGAAATGGGGATGTTGCTGGTCTACGAACTCCTCATACGCCTCGTCGCTGATATGATAGATCTGATGTTCGGCGCACAGCGCGTTGATGTCGCTGAGTGTCTGTGCTGAGTAGATGCGTCCGCTGGGGTTGTTCGGTGATATGCTAACGACCGCTCGGGTTTTGTCGGTAATCGCAGCTTCTATATGTGCTATCACTGGGTAATAGTCTGCATCAGTATCGGCTATCACTGCTTTGCAGTTACACATCTCTATGGTCATTTTGTGGTTGAAATAATAGGGTGCCAGTAGGATGATTTCGTCGCCTACATCACACAATGCCAACACCACGGCGTTGAACGCCATATTTGCACCAGCGGTTATGTATAAGCATTGCTCGTCGTTTAGCACGATATTATTTTTGCTTTTTAATTTTTCCGCTAATGCCGTTTGCAGTTCGTCCAATCCTGCAACCGGACCATATAAATGGTATGCTTTGTCGGACATCGTTTTTTCAGCGACTCGCATAACATTGGGTGGTGGTGGATAGTAGACAACACCTTGTCCTAAGGAGATGGTGCCGCGATGTTTACGCACCAGTGCATTGACTTGCGGGATAACAGCATCTTCTACGACTGCCATTCGTTGCGATTCGGTTTTTATCATCGTTGAGTGATCAGCAAGTAATTTGACGGTAGATTTCAGCCATTCGGTACGGTAATTTTTCTATATCGTTGATAATTGAAAAGCGGGTATGACCATACATATAAGGTAGATATTCATGACCTGTTTTGTCTATGGTGATGCAGTGCGAGTGTATGCCGCATCGACGCAGTTCAATCAGAGCTTTACGAGTATCTTCCACGCCGTAGCTATCGCGATAGCCGTCGGCATCGTCAGGCTTGCCATCGGACAGCACGATAAGTATTTTGGTTTTGGCATCATAGCGTTGCAGGTGTTCTCCGATATAACGAATCGCCGCACCCATCCGTGTATAAAGTTCGGCTTTGAGTGCGCTAATTCTTTTTTGTACCGCAGCATTGTAATCTTCATCTATTTGTTTGATGGGGTAGATTTTGCACTGCTTACGGGTATGACTGTTAAAACCGTAGATGGCATAGCGGTCACCTAAAATCTGTAATGACTCGCACAGTAACAGCAAGGCCTCTTTTTCAAGCCGATTAATCCAACCGCGAGTTGAGGCACTCATGTCTATTAGGAACAACACTGCTACATCACGTTCCTCTTTGTTGGTTTTAATGAAAATATGGTCGTTGAGTTCCGATTTTATTGCCAGTGTATCTACTAGACTTTCAACTACCGCGTCAAGGTCTATTTCGTCTCCGTGAGTTTGCTTATACGATAGCCGATCGTCGTTGCGCAATGCTTCAAAGGTGCGGTGCAAGCGGCGGATTATGCCGTAGTGTTTGTTCAATGTTTGCTTGACAAAATCAGGCTCACCTTCATCGGTTGATGCGATATAAATATGGCACCAATCTTTACGATATTTCTGTACTGCATGATCCCATTCGGGTAACATCAAATCGGCGATGCCACCGGCAGTTGCCTCAGTGGGAGTGTCAGTGGTGGTAGTGGTTGCATTTTCGGATTCAGATTCTGCTAGTAGCTGTTCAGGTATCTTGCCTAAATCTTGGCTTAGCTGTTCAAACATTTCAAGCAAGTCCTCTGGAATCTCTATATCTTCACCATCTAAGTTCAGCACGAAACCGTATTCATCAGGTGTTAGCGCTTGTTCGTAGAATTTCAAGGTGAACGGGCTGGAAGTTTTAGGTAGGATTTTATTTTGCTTTTGCAGCTGGCTACGCAGTTTGTCGAGCATCTGCGCCAGATGTTTTTGATTGTCATCAACACGAGTTTTAATCGCCTTATAGACTCGACTGGGTCTGAAAACGCCATGGCAAGGGTATAGTTTAGGAAGCTGCTCTTGGTAAACTTCATCTATTAAAGCGATGCTGTCTTCGGCTCGGGCATTGTCTTGCGCCAGTCGTGTTTGTGCAGCTTGCCAGGCAGGTGTGTCGGGTGGTTGCCAAAGCGTACCGTAGAGCTTACTTTCCAATCGTATAATGCCAGGTAGCATACTTTTTAGACAGTGTGTCAAGCGAACAGTCTCTAAAGCATGGAATGAGGCGACTGCGTGTTCGGGGTCTTGGTGTTCGTAGAGTAGTTGCGGTATATCTATACGCCAGGTGCCGAACCAGCTTTGTGCCCAAAGATAGGTCGCCGCTAATTTATAAAAGCTGAAGTTTTGATCGGTGCTATTAAAAGCAGCATATTGTTCAGGCAAATAGAGGGTTGTAGTATCGGTATAAAGTTCGCTATCTGCTGTGACCTTCAGTTTGGCACCACCGTATCCGGTAATTAAATGCTCTATCACTGGGCGTACTTGCTCAAGCATTACTGCGCTAGGTTCAGGTTGAAGCGATGAAACATAATCCTCGGTTTGCGCGAGATATTTTATCGCCTCAGTGATACTCTTCTGTTGCGCAAGCGATTTGATATCGTTAACCCACACTTGCCAATTTTTCTCATTTAGATCTTTTAACGCAACAACTGCTTTACAGCAGAACTCGTGGGTGAGTTCGGTTGATATATTGCTCAGTTGTTCGGCTGCCTCTAGTAAACGTAGTTGATCACTCATGCCAAAGTGGGTGAGTGCTTTTGCAGTTTGAAATAGTTCGGATAAATCTTTGTTTGGTAAATCTATCAGAATCTCCAAGCGAGTTTGTATTTCTCGCTCACCCATTCCACCATAGTCGGTCGACGATGCGGCGCGCACCACGGTGTGCGATGCATTGATACCGTGATATCGTGCTGATAGGTAGTCTAGTGCTCTTTTAAGATAGCGCATCGTTCATAGCTCCTCTAACAAAATCCGCTTGGCATCGTTGATCATTGCTGCCATATAAGGAGTACCGCCACGGTCAGGGTGGAATTTTTGCATCAATTTACGGTGTGCTTGTGTGATCTGCTCGCGCGAAGCACCCGCTTCTAAACCTAAAATTTTATATGCTTCTTTGCTAGTGATATTTTTAGGCGCACCACCTTGTTGCGTGCTATGAGGTCGTCTATTGAAGTACGCTTCAACGAAGCTCGCTGCCTGCGGGTCTCGTTGTTTCAAAATTTCTATCAGCTTGCGCATTTCTTGATTGTTGAGTGAAGCTAAACGGTAGAGTAAGTTTTGCACCATCTCTGGCGAGGCATTTGCCGAATTATGTCTAGAGAAGCCGGCGCCGCCGCGTTTTATCGTTTGATACAGACCCAGGAGCAAGGGTGTCCAACGTAAAAAGGAAAATAGCTTTATTAGAAGAGGCAACGCTACTCCGCCAGCTGCAACGAACCAGTGTAGTCTGCCAGTGGCAGCCATACCTACGAGTAGGGCAGCTATCAGATATAAATAATAACGTAAGCGATTTTCTTTAGGTTGTAGTCTAATCCAACGGATCAATAACAACCCGATGACAATAGTCGCAATGGTAAGTAGTATATATAGATACATGATGCAAGCTAAAAACTTAGTTGTTTATTATACAGTGTGATAAATCTGCTACTGGAGTCGTACGATTTGTAAATCTACTAGGGTTTGGCTGGTAATTATGGTATGTTACTCGCTATTTAATAGTGAATATTCTGCGGCTTTTGGGGGATGTAGTATGCATATTAGTGAAATAGTAGAGAAGGGTGCTATTCTCTTCCTTGATAAAGAAAGCGATATATTGATTACTTGGGACGGACAGATAAATTTTGCGGTTTATGCCGGGAAGTTTGACGGTGATTACGATTTGCTCGACGAGTTTTATAAAGATATCAAAAGCATGGCGGCAGCTCGTGAGGTTGCGAAAATGTGGTTTCAAGATCACTCTATCTATAGCCCAGGACCCTGACTAAAGGCTAAAAATGGGAATGCTAGATGGCAGATGTGCGTTACTGACTGGAGTGGCGACTAAACATTCAATCGCCTGGGGTATTACTCGTAGCCTTGCTCGCGAAGGGGCGCGCATTGTGCTTGCGTACCAAAACGAAAAACTTAAAAGCAGAGTCGAAAAGCTCGCTGCCGAATGTAATGCCGAGATGATACTGCCGTGCGATGTTCAGAACGACGCCGAGATAGAAGAGTTGTTTCGCAGCTTAAAACAAAACTGGCCAAAGCTAGATATATTGGTGCATTCTATTGCTTATGCGCCACGCGAAGAATTAAACGGTGAGTTTCTTGACCATAGTACCAGAGATGGCTTTAATACCGCTCACGAAATAAGTTGCTACAGCTTGGTTGCTCTTGCGCAGCACGCAAGAGCAATGATGAAAGGTGGTGAGGGTGCAATGTTAACATTGAGCTACCTAGGAGCCGAGCGGGTGGTGCCGAATTATAATGTTATGGGATTGGCGAAAGCGAGTTTGGAGGCAGCGGTGCGCTATCTTGCAGTAGGGTTAGGTAAGGACGGTATACGCATCAATGCGATTTCTGCAGGTCCGATAAAAACTTTAGCTGCTTCCGGTATTGCGGGCTTTCGCGAAATGCTGGATTATGTAGAAAAGAATGCCCCACTGTGCCGCAATGTAAGCATTGAAGAAGTCGGCGATGTGGCAGCATTTCTATGCTCCGAGATGGCACGCGCTATAACTGGTGAAGTGATACATGTAGATTCAGGCTATCATTTGTTGGGTATGCACCGCACACCTTAAGCTACTCTACACTTTGTGCCTATGCAGTGACAAGTGCGGTGACAAGAATTATCAGTGCAGTAAAAATCACTATCATCAATCCCTATACTATAGTAGCCTAAGGTAGCCGCAGATAGCTGCGTGCTAGAGGTGTGCATAAATGCATGGTGGGAATGGCGCTACAACGGCGCATTAATATTAGGCGCGAACTGGCCTGAGCGGTTCGTTTCTTGCTAACACGGCGACCGCAGTGGAGTCGCTATAAACATTGACGCTGGTACGGCACATGTCAAGCACTCGGTCTACCGCAAGTATCAATGCTATGCCTTCCATGGGTAGTTGAAGTGCAGTCAGAATCAGGGTGATTGCAACTAGGCTTGCAGCTGGCACCCCAGCAACACCTATAGAGGTCATTAGTGCTAGCACCACTATCGTAAACTGGGCAGTGAAGCTTAAATCTACGCCGTACATTTGAGCGATAAAAATCACTGCAACACATTCGTAGAGTGCGGTGCCGTCCATGTTAATAGTAGCCCCCAGAGGTAATACAAAACTGCTAGCCTCTTTGGAGGCTTTCACTCTATTTCTTGCACAGTTGATAGTGAGTGGCAGAGTAGATGATGATGAGGCGGTAGAAAATGCCATCAATACTGCTGGCATCATAGCTCTTAAATATAAATAGGGATTTACTCCTGCGACGAGATAGAGTATCAGCGGCAGTACTATTAGAAAATGTATAGCTAGTCCACCTAGCACGGTTAGGAAAAATTGTAGCAGTAGTACAAAGACCCCAAGTCCCGATGTCATAACGACTTTTCCGACCAGTGCAAAAACGCCATAAGGTGAGAATTTGATAATCCATAATGTGATTTTCATCATAGTCTCGTTGAATGCGGTCCAGAAATTCAACATAGGGGATCGTAATTTAGCTTTTAATCTAGCTAGAAAAATACCAAATACTGCGGCGAAGAATATGATGCCTAATAACTGTCCCTCGGCGGCTGCCAAGACGATATTGGTCGGTATCATGCGTAGAAAAATACCAAATAAGCTCGTTTCCTCTTGTTTTTCTAAGCTACGCACGACAGCATCGTGCTCGGCGGATAGGTCACCCAGTTTAGCAAGACCGTCATCGATCAATCCGGGCTGGATAAGATTAACCAGCATGAGCCCTACGAGTATAGATACAGTACTGGTAAATACATAGTAGACCATGATTTTGACGCCCATACGAGCGAAATTATTCTTGGCTGCAACACCCGTAACTCCGACTATGATCGAAGAAAATATCAGCGGTACGACAATCATTTTCAGGGCATTTAAGAAAAGCTTACCGAAAAAATCTAGTATGTCGTGTATGACAACGCCGAATAATTCGGTTTGTTCATTAGTCAGCGAGCCTAGGATTACGGCAAGTGCTAGCGCAATAAATATCTGTATATGTAAAGCTGGTGCTTTCATTGCTTGTTGTTATCTATCGCTACTTGCGTTGCGTTGCTGAGTGCTTTCATCTTCGACGGTATCTGTTTCGCTGTCTTCCTCAGTATTTACGCTTTCGTCGGTTTCTTCCTCATTGCTTGTCTCAGTGCTTTCATTTTCTTCCTCTTCGTCTTCGTCTTTCCCTACATTGATTTCCACATCATGGAAGTCTTGCAGGCTTTCCAATAGCGCAACGGCTTCGCGATTTTTTAACGAATATATGACGGTAGTTTGAGAGGTTTCTTTGCCTGCTTGAATATCAAGCAACTCGATCAGAGCATGGTCATTGTTATAGTTAAAATCCATCTGCAGAGATTGGTATAGAGGAAGTTCACTAGAAGGTAGTGCTGAGAAACTTTTCTCTACGATAGGGCGAGGTATCGAAGTCTCATTGCGTTTGATATAGCCGGGGTCTTCAACTGTCCAGCGATTTTCGGTAGCCAGAGTATCTAAGTCTGTGTTGCCAGCTTGTATCTCTTGAATCCACTGAGCAGTGTTTTCACGAATTTTGTTATAAGCTTGTTGTAGTATCAGATTGGTAATAACATCTTGCAGTGCATCTTCAAACGATAATTGTACTGAGGGTTGAGTACCCGTTATACCGACGAAGAAAGCTCTTCTTCCTGGCTCTACCTCTATTAATCCAGTGTTGGTTCTTCCACCTTGTATTATTTCCGAGATTACTGTGGCTCTGATGCTTGGGTCTGCCAGGATGCTCTCTTGCTTGTTGAGATCTATGAAACCAGTGCTTTGCTTCTCGTAGCCCAAATTCGCTCTCACCGTACTGAAAAAGCCAGGCTCATCTTCAAACAAAAGCAAGTCTAATCTTTCAATCAAACCGGCGTAGCGTATACTAGCTCTTTGATATTTTATATCGCTGATTAATTCCTTGCGAACTTTCTTAAATGGTTTTTGTTCGGCTTCAGTGAGTTTGAGCAACTCAAAGATTTGGATGCCGTATTGGGTAGATATGGGATTGGTGTATTCTCCTTCAGCTAATTGCAAGACCGCATCGCGTACTTCGTCGTTGTCCAGTTCGTCGGCAGTCAATTCAGGGAGGATGCCGCCGCTTTCGGCAGTCAAGATATCGTCGGAATAGGTGCGGGCAAGGTCTGCAAAGTCAGCACCTTCTAAAAGCTCTAGATATAATTCATCGGCTTGTGAGCGTGCTTCGTCAGCGCTACGTTCATCGGTAGATATGAGAATATGACGCAAGTCGAATTTCTCTGGATAAAGATAATCACCGGCGCGTTCCTCGTAGTACTGTCGAGCTTCATCAGGCGTTACAATCTCTTCGGCTTCTAGTTTATCCATACTTATTTCTAAGTAATCAAATCTCGCCTTATAGGGTGATTGATATAATTCCATATTGGCGTCGTAGTGTGCTTGCGCTTGGTCAGTGTCTATGCTGTCGGGTTCAACGAAGTAGCTATAGTTCATAGTGAGGTAGCGTATTTTTCTACTCTGATCTGCAAGCTGTATGTAGCGCTCGCGTTCGCTGGGTAACACAAAGCTACTACTTTGTAGCATGTCTATAAATAGTTCTTTTTTTAGGTCTTCTCTTTGTATCCGTTCATAATCGGTTACGCTATAGCCGCTACGGGCGAGCAAATCCCTGTAAAGGTTTGCGTCAAAACTTTGGTTTTGCCTGAATTCTGGTCTGTTCCTGATAAACTCTGCGAGATCTCCGTCGGTAGCTTGCAGGTTATACTTGTTGATTGCTAGGATCATCAACTGCTGACTGACTATTTCACTGACGACGCTATCTTTGATTTCATCTTCGTCAAACCTAACATTAGCTTGAGTTTGTTCTAATTGTCTTCTTTTCTCTATAACTGCTTGTTCAAATTGAAACTCACTAATTTCTTGATCGTCTATCGCAATAGCGGTAGGGGAACTATCTAAGCCAAAGTATTGTTGTATGCCCCATAGTGCGAAAGGAATGGAGATTACTATAACGATTGCATAAGCAATCCAGCCAGTCGCTTTATCTCTAATTTTCGTCAGCATTTTCTATTAGCAATCAAAGTATCATTCGGTTGATAAGATATGGCGGAGTGGACGGGATTCGAACCCGCGACCCCCGGCGTGACAGGCCGGTATTCTAACCAGCTGAACTACCACTCCAACAGTTCTGTTAATTGCTTTTCCTTTTTTATGACTATGGATACTAGTATATTCATTAGTATCCATAGCATAACGAAATCACTCAGTTACCCAGTGGTGGGTGCTGAGGGATTCGAACCCCCGACTTCCGCCTTGTAAGGGCGACGCTCTACCACTGAGCTAAGCACCCCTTACTCCGTCAGGATAGATTAATTTAAGCTGTCTTTTAATCCTTTACCTGCTTTGAAAGAGGGTCTTTTACTAGCGCTAATTTGAATGCTTTCACCGGTCCGAGGATTACGCCCCATACGCGCTTTACTTTCCCGTACCATAAAAGTTCCGAAACCTACGATAGTAACAGATTGTCCTTGTTTCAAACTATTGGTGATTGCCGATATAGTTGCATCTAACGCCTTGCTTGCGTCTGCTTTAGTTAGGCTGGTATTGCTTACGATTTGATCGACGAGTTCAGATTTATTCATTTTCGTTTAGTCTCCTTATAAATGATGGTTAACAAATAATTTTGAAGATAGAAACTATCCCGGCTGTTTTGTTTGCTATCAGGATATTCTATAGAAGTATAAGTGCTAATTTTAGCAACAAAAATCTAAAAAAGTAAGAGAATATGATGAAATTTTCTTATTTTTATATCTATCGCCGTTTTTTTAATGTCTATGAACCCTAGTTGTCCGACCAGTTTTGCTGGGGATTCTTTTACCAGCAGGAATTTTTTCGGTTAATTTATCCTTGTATTGTGTCGGCACGGGCATTTCTGTCAAGGCTTCTTTTAACACCTCGTCTATCCATTGTAGCGGGCGTATATCTAATTTAGCAGTTATATTTTTTGGGATCTCTTTTAGATCTTTAGCATTGTCTTTAGGGATAATCACGGTTTTAATATGTGCTCTTTGCGCAGCTAGAAGTTTTTCTTTCAGCCCGCCGATAGCCAAAACCTCACCGCGCAGTGTAATTTCTCCAGTCATCGCTACATTAGAGCGTACCGGTATCTTGGTAATAGCCGATGTAATTGCAGTGCAAACCGCAATACCTGCGCTAGGCCCGTCCTTAGGTGTAGCACCTTCTGGTATATGTACATGGACATCGTGTTTTTCGTGGAAATCAGCTGCAACTCCGGAAACTTCGCTACGGCTTCTAACAATCGTCATGGCTGCTTGCACCGACTCCTTCATAACATCACCAAGCTGTCCGGTATGCGATAATCTACCTTTACCCGGCATCGTTGCACTTTCTACCGTGAGTAGCTCTCCACCCGCTTCAGTCCAAGCCAGCCCATTGACTTGACCTACACGGTTTTCTTCGTCAGCTATACCATAGCGGAACTTTCGCACGCCTAAGTATTGCTCTAAGCCTTTGCTGTCTACTTTTGTCGCTTTTTTGGCTTTGTTTTTACTCAAAACTAAAGATTTGACGACTTTGCGAGAAATCTTCATAATTTCTCTTTCCAGGTTACGCACCCCCGCTTCGCGGGTATAGTAGCGTATGGTATCGAGTATCGCATTTTCCGATATTTGCATCTCCTTTGATGCCAAGCCGTTTTCTGCCATTGCTTTTGGCATGAGATATTGGGTGGCTATGTTGAGTTTTTCATCCTCGGTATAGCCGGGGATTCTGATAACTTCCATACGATCGAGCAGCGCCGGTGGTATGAGCAAACTATTTGCGGTGCAAACGAACATCACATCGGAGAGGTCGAATTCAACTTCTATATAGTGGTCGGTGAAAGTCGAGTTTTGTTCGCTGTCTAGCACCTCAAGCAGAGCAGAAGCGGGGTCACCTCTAAAATCAGTAGACATTTTGTCAATCTCGTCAAGCAGGAATAGTGGATTACGCACGCCTATCTTTGATAGGTTTTGGATGAACTTGCCGGGCTGCGCACCGATATAAGTTCTGCGATGTCCGCGGATCTCGGCTTCGTCGCGCACACCACCTAAAGACATACGGGTAAACTTACGCCCAGTTGCGCTGGCGATTGATTTACCCAGAGAAGTTTTACCTACACCTGGTGGTCCGACTAAACATAGTATCGTACCTTTCACTTTCTTGGTGCGGAGTTGGACGGCGAGATACTCAATGATTCGCTCTTTGACTTTTTCTAGACCGTAATGGTTTTTTTCTAAAATTTTGCTAGCTTCACCTAAACTTCTTTTGGTGCGAGATTTTTTAGTCCACGGCATGCCAATTAGCCAATCCAGATAATTACGAACGACCGCTGCTTCGGAGGACATCGGTGCCATCATATTCAATCGCCCTAATTCTACGAGCGCTTTCTTTTCAGTCTCGGCTGGCATATTGGCTTTAGAGATGTTTTTACGATAATTTTGTGTTTCGCTGTCTATATTGTCTATATCACCAAGTTCTTTTTGTATCGCCTTCATCTGCTCGTTGAGGTAATATTCTCGTTGGCTTTTTTCCATTTGCTGTTGCACGCGACCGCGGATGCGCTTTTCGACTTTCAGAATATCCAGTTCTTCTTCTAATAGTGTCATCAGACATTCCATTTGTTGGTAGATGTCGTTGATTTCTAGAATCTTTTGTTTATTCTCGATACTTAAAGTTGTGTGTGTGGCAATTGTATAGGCGAGCCTATCTAAGGTTTCGGTTGTGGTGAGTGTTTGCAACACCTCAGATGGTATTTTCTTGTTGAGTTTGACATATTGGCTGAATTGATTCAAAACCAGACGCGCCAAGGTTTCAACTTTCTTTTCATTGGCACTAGATGTGGTTTCTCGTATCTTTAACTCGGCGCCGATGAATTTTTTATCCTTAGTATATCTAATAACTTCGGCGCGTTCGGTACCCTCTACTAGCAGTTTAATCGTATCGTCGGGTAACTTGAGCAACTGTAAGATATTCGCCATGGTGCCGACCGTATAGATATCCTTAGTTGTAGGATTGTCGGTATCGGCTTCTTTTTGGGTGATCAGCATAATTTGTTTGTTGCATTCCATAGAGAATTCAATTGCATTGATAGATTTTTTTCGCCCGATAAATAGCGGAATAACCATGTGCGGATAAACCACTACATCGCGCAACGGGAGAACTGGTAATATCAAGTCGGGGATTTCAGTTTTTACTTTGCTTTTCATAAGAATACTCCGTATGTTCAGTTTACTATAAGGTCCATTGGCTATATTTCAAGGTAAATTATCCTGCTTTCTTGCGTTGTGGCGATGTTTTATGCACTAATAATGGGGGTGTCTTACCTGCGGCGACGCTCTTATTAATGACGACTTTTTGGACATCATCGATTGACGGTAAATCGTACATCGTATTCAGCAACATGGATTCTATAATATTGCGCAAGCCACGCGCACCAGTAGACTTTGTCATCGCTCTCTGGGCAATCGTATTGAGTGCTTGAGGATGAAAATCTATCTCAACATTTTCCATACTAAACAGATATTGATACTGCTTCACCAAGGCATTGCGAGGCTCGGTTAATATGCGCACCAGGGTCTCTTCGTCGAGCTCATCTAATACCGAGAACACCGCCAGCCGTCCAACGAACTCAGGTATCAAGCCGTAGCCGATCAAATCTCTAGCTTCCACCTTATTTAATAGATCACTCAGTGTCCGATCATCGCTAGCACTAAGAATATTAGCTGCAAAACCGATACCGCTTTTATCAGTACGCTGCTGGATGATGTGATCCAGTCCAGCGAACGCACCGCCGCAGATGAATAGTATATTTTGAGTATTCACTTGTACGAGGTCTTGCTGCGGGTGTTTGCGCCCACCGTGCGGCGGTATTCCTGCAACGGTGCCTTCTATCAACTTAAGCAGTGCTTGTTGCACGCCCTCGCCGGATACATCGCGGGTGATTGAAGGGTTGTCTGATTTGCGGGAGATTTTGTCTATTTCGTCAATATAGACGATTCCTTGTTCGGCTTTTTCTATGTCGTAGTCGCACGCTTGCAAAAGTTTGTAAATGATATTTTCCACATCCTCCCCGACATAACCGGCTTCGGTTAAGGTGGTCGCATCAGCGATGGCAAAGGGTACATTCAATATTCGGGCAAGCGTTTGAGCAAGCAAGGTCTTGCCGCAACCAGTCGGTCCTATCAGCAGAATGTTACTCTTAGCAATTTCTACTGATTTATCGTTGTCGGGTTGGCTTAAACGTTTGTAGTGATTGTAGACCGCCACCGATAAAACCTTTTTGGCGTGGTCTTGACCAATCACATATTGGTCTAGAGTGTTTTTAATTTCTTGTGGCTTAGGGATTTGTTTGTTGCTACCGACTATTTGCGGTTCTTCTTTTACATCCAGTAAATCGTTACAGAGTTCTATACACTTGTTGCAGATATATGTCGACGGTCCGGCGATTAATTTTTCTACTTCGCGTTGATCTTTACCGCAAAAAGAACAGTGTATTAATTGGTCACTAGATTTGCTATTCTTTTTCACATCTTTGGTCATGTGCGTTCATTCATATCTAACTGCTATGATATAGCAAAATATTGAAAATGTCGCCACCTATGTATCTTATTTATAAAAATATTTACCAAAGATTAGGTTTGTCGTTGTGGTATGCGCCGATTAACAGCACTGATTTTATAGTTGCCTGATATAATGAACTAAATAATTTAACAAGAGCTGATACGATGCAATGTTTAGAATGTGGGAAAGACACTCCCTATTTAGATAACGAACACTTAGTGCAATGCTGCGGTTTGACCTTGCACGAGTACGCACTACGCCATAAGTTACCGCTGGATATACTCGTGCCACCGACACTATTAAATAAAACGGATGACCCAGCAGCTTACAGCTATAAAAAAAAGGCGGCATCGGATGACGCAAAATTGGTCCTCGCTGCACTCGCCGCAAGTGGTATGCTCAAAAGTGATGCAAATTTTTTATTGATAAACGGAGAAGTGCGCCGACTAGATTTTTTATTCTGGCTACAACTATCGCTGACCGATTACGGCTTTGAGTTTAAACAAGAATATATCTACAACGACACTACCCATCGCGTCGTTGCACTAAACCGATTGAAAACTCCGGCGCGCCCACTGGATAATTATCAACTAGCTGAACTGAAAAAATTAAGCAGTGACAATTTTTTAAGATTCGTTGCCATCACTATTGCGCTTAAAGCCGAGTTACACGGTGGCTATCTATTTTTACGCTATAGTGAAGACCGCTATGCCGATTGGATTGCCAGCCGATTGGATGAGTCGTTTGGGATTCGATTGATAAAATTGGCTGCGGTAGGTGGCACGGAGGTCCTATTGCGTAGCGAAACGCATGCCGACAGTAATGCGTTGCTACATCTTGTTGAGAGAATACTGGACGAGATGCCTTGTACTCGTGAGCGTTTTTATCGAAAAACACCACCGGCATCGGTTACCAAGGAATTGGTATTTGATGCTGCTCACTTTATCACCGACCACACTGGCAACTGCGCCAATTTGCACGGTGGCCGCTACAACCTGCATGTGACTATCTGCGATTCGATAGACCCATATAACGGCTTCGTGATGGACTACGGTTATATTAAAGCGGTTGTTACCGAACGGGTGATTAAAAAGCTCGATCATAAAAGTCTCAATTTTAGTGACTCGACACTGAGCTGGCGCTCGTCAACGGAACTATTGAGTGCATTTATCTGGCAACAATTGATAGACTATTTGCCTAACTTATCCGAGTTGTTGATTTACGAGACCGATAGTTCTTATTGTCGCTTTAGCGGCGCGTCGTTGGAAGATCTGCAAAATGGTGTACAATGCAT
Source organism: Chromatiales bacterium (assembly GCA_014323925.1). NCBI lineage: Bacteria > Pseudomonadati > Pseudomonadota > Gammaproteobacteria > Chromatiales > Chromatiales bacterium. The sequence continues at coordinate 42,071 of JACONC010000007.1, forward strand.
GCCTTCAGCATTCGGACACAAGCAGTTGGGGCACTCGCCTATACGCAGGCGTGCATTGAGAGCAACACATCCGGTCCGCTTTGATTTGGTGGCTGACCACGACAAACAATGAAGCTATTTATTGACAGCGCAGATATAGAAGAAATTAAGCAAGCGGTTGATACCGGCATCGTTGATGGTGTCACTACAAACCCAAGTTTGCTAGCAAAAAGCAAAATTGCTCGACAAAATAAGCTAAGCGTACACGATTATTATGAGAAAATCTGCGCCCTAGTGGGTGGCGATGTGTCGGCGGAAGTCATTGCAACTGATTATTCGGCGATGGTTGAAGAAGGTAGAGAATTAGCCAACATCAGTCCAAATATTGTCGTCAAAGTGCCGATGACACAAGCCGGAATAAAAGCGATAGGCACGCTCAAAGAAGCTGGCATACGCACCAATTGCACATTGATATTCTCAGTCTCGCAAGCCTTATTAGCAGCCAAAGCGGGAGCCTTTTATATTTCGCCTTTTATAGGTCGGTTAGACGATGCTGGACAAATTGGTAACGGCATGCAGCTGGTAGAACAGATTTGCGATGTCGTCGGATATTACGGTTTTACTACCCAAGTATTAGCAGCGTCAATTAGAAGCCTACAACATGTAGAGCAGTGTGCCGAAGTCGGTGCCGATGTCGCAACTTGTCCGTATGGTGTGCTTGAAGCCATGTTTAAGCACCCGTTGACTGATACTGGGCTGAAAAAATTTTTGAGCGATTATGCAGAAGCAAAAGACTAAAGGCAATAAACCTCAGGCAAGCCAAAAACAAGAACCGCAAAGTTCGTCGTTTACGGTGCGAGCCGACGGCAAGCTACCGACAATTATGTTTGATGTCGAGCTAAGCCCAGCAACGCTGAGTGATAGGAACTATCATAGCCCTATCAGACGCAAATGTAGGGTGATGTGGAGTACTGGTGCGGTACGCTCGCAATTATCCAGACGCCTGATAGAAGAGCTCTCGCTTGAAGCAATCGTCAAAGAAGAGCGCAATAAGCAACAGTTATTTTATGTTCTTGATGTTTATCTCCCGAATAGAGTGCGTATGGCTAAAGTTGAGATGACTGAGATAAGTCAGCCGTTGCCACATCCCGATATTGGATGTATCATCGGCATGGATATTATCTCTCTGGGGGATTGTAGCTTGTCGCATAGTGATGGCAATACATTTTTTTCCTTTCGCGTACCATCGCTAGGCGGTATCGATTATGTTGAACAAGCGAATAAGAAAAAAACCTCGCCGCGCTCACCGACTATGGTTCGGCGCAATCAAATGTGCCCTTGCGGTAGCGGTAAAAGATATAAGAACTGCTGCGGTCGTTTAGTCTAGATATCTAGAGGATTTTAGTCGAAAAATATCTTAAAAATATCTTATAAGGCCTAGCGCCCCCCTACAACCATCTTCCAACACACCATCTTAATTCGGCAAGTTTATCGCCCAATCGTGTAACGCTGGAGACTTGCAATATCCTTTAAGCAATGCGCAGATGTGAAGCCAGCGCTTTGCATGAGTTGTGCGGTTATGGTAGCTTGTTTTGGGCTGTGTTCGATCAGCAATGTCGCTTGCCGCTTAAGATGATTTCTGGCACCTGCGATCACTGCCTTTAACGCGGCGCAGCCGTTGTCTTCGGCGTATAGGGCAAGTTCGGGTTCAGCCGAAATCTCTCGATCATCGGCATCTACATCACCAGCGGCTATATACGGCGGATTGCTAATAATCCAATCAAAATGCTCATCTATGTTTTGGTACCAATCACTGTGCTTTAGAGTGATATTGCAGCGGTGTAGCTGCATATTCTTTCGGGCAATATCCAGCGCTTGCAACGAGACATCGCTTGCCACGATATGTAGGTCGGGACGGTGATAAGCAATCGCGATCGCAATGTTGCCACAGCCGCTACCTAGATCCAACAATCGGCCGCCCTGCGGTAGCCAATCAATTGCATAAGCCACTGCAACTTCGGTTTCTGGGCGAGGGATTAATACCGCTTCATTGACATAGAAATTGAGACCATAAAACTCTTGCTGTCCTTTCAAATAAGCCAACGGCTTGCCATCGTTGCGCCTTTCTATCAGCTGCTTCAAGCGGCTGATTTGTTTGCTGCCGAGCCTATATTCCGAATGCGCATAGAGCCAAGCACGGTCCTTGCCCAAGCTATAAGCTAATAGATAGTCACTGTCGTCGGTGCAGTATGGGGCAAGTGTTTGGCGTGTATAGCGTTGTGCGCTTTGTATATCCATCGGGTTTATTCTTTGCTGAGTTCGGTTAACAGGTCGGCTTGGTGCTCGTTGACTAAGGGAGTAATAAGCATATCCAAGTCGCCTTCCATTAATTGCGACAACTGATATAGCGTCAAAGTGATGCGATGGTCGGTGACCCGACCTTGCGGGAAGTTATAAGTGCGTATACGCTCGGAACGGTCACCGCTACCGACTAGGTTGCGGCGGTTTTCGGCATGTTCTTGTTCTTGTTTACGCCTTTCCGCATCCAATAGCTTGGCTTGCAGCAATGAGATAGCGCGCATTTTATTTTTATGTTGAGATCGTTCGTCTTGACATTCAACAACGATACCACTAGGGCGGTGTGTGAGCCGTATTGCTGAGTCGGTTTTATTGACATGTTGTCCGCCTGCACCCGATGCTCTGAATGTGTCTATGCGCACTTCGCTCATATCTATTTCTATATGATCGATCTCCTGCGCTTCGGGCATCACAGCAACAGTTGCCGCAGATGTATGGACGCGTCCTTGTGATTCGGTCTCTGGCACGCGCTGCACGCGATGCGCACCCGATTCAAATTTTAGGCGAGAGTATACTGCTTTGCCTTTGATTTTGGAGATAATTTCTTTGAAGCCACCGTGTTCACCTTCGCTCAAATTGAGTATTTCAATTTGCCATCTCTTTCGTTCCACATAACGACTGTACATGCGAAACAGATCCCCGGCGAAGATAGCCGCCTCGTCGCCGCCAGTGCCAGCACGGATTTCTAAAAATATGTCGGCTTGATCGTGCGGATCTTGTGGAATCAGTAACTGCATTAGTTTGTTTTCTGATACCGCCTGTTCTTGTTGTAGGTGTTCAATTTCATCCTGAGCGACGATGCGCAGTGCCTCGTCTTGCTCGTTGAGTAACTCTGCGGCTTCGGTTATTTTAATTTCGGTATCTTGGTATGTCGCATAGAGTTTTACTATCGGATCTAGCTGCGCATATTCTTGTCCAAGTTTTTTGTATTTTTCCTGATTTTGCATCACTTCTGGTTTGCTAAGCTGTAATGCTATTTGCCGATGGTGTTCGGCTACAGTTTCCAATTTTTTAAGTATTGATGCTTTCATTTTTTATCTTCGTCGTTGCTGTACAATTGGCTGACCGTTTCAATCAAATCTGCATCGCCGTACTCGGCAGCTCGGTTGAGCATTTCAATGGTGCGATGCATCAGTTTGGCACTTAGCGTATGCTTTAGATATTCTAGGGCATGTGTCGGTTCTTTGCCTTGGCTGATTAACTCAAGCGATTTTCTATACACCTCGTCGGCTTGTTCGTCAGTGTCGGTTTTCAGGCGTGCGATCAAATGTGCAGCCTGTCTGGTGTTGCACCACCGTATAAAGTGTTCTATTTCTGTAGCGATGATTGTTTGCGCTTCAGTGACGGTATCCAAGCGGTGGTTTTTATTGATATCTATGATGCGGCTTAAGTTATCTAAATTATAGAGATAGACATTTTCAAGTTCGCCGACCGATGATTGTATATCACGTGGCAAAGCCAGATCGATGATACAAATTGTGTTCTGCTTGCGCGCCTTTAACGCCTGCTCGACTGCAGATCTAGCGAGTATGGTGCGCTTGCTCGCTGTGCAACTAATAATCAAGTCAAAATGATGGAGTGATGGCGCAAGCTTGTCTAGAGAGAGCGTGTTCGCATCCATTTCAGATGCTAGTCTTTGGGTATTTTGGGGTGACCGACCGGCGATGGTTAACGAGCCGATGTTTCTGTTTTTGAGCTGTATTGCTGCTGCTTTGATCATATCACCGGAGCCGATCATCAATGCCTGTCGAGTAGATAGCGCAGCAAATATTTTCTGTGCTACCGCTATTGCAACCGATGCGTAAGAGGTTTTGTATTGCCCCAGAGCGGTCTCGCTGCGCACTCGCTTTGCAGTGTATAGTGCGTGTTCAAATAATTTATTCAACTCGGCATCGCTACGCTTGTTGGCAAGCGCGATGCGATACGCAGTTTTGACTTGCCCTAATATTTGCGGTTCACCTATAATCTCCGATTTAAGACCACTGGCTACGGAGAATAAATGGCGTACTGCATCACTTCCATCTAATTGAAAAAAATACTCGGCGTTATCGGCATAATCAATGTCTCCTAAACTACACAACCACTTGCTGAGCTGTTGCATTTGTTCTGCGCTCTTTGTTTGCGTATAAATTTCGCAGCGATTGCAGGTCGATAGTACCACCCCGTGTTTGATCCGCAGCTGCTTTTCAAGGTCGGACAGTGTATGCGGGATAGCCTCTTCCGTCAGGCTCAACCGCTCGCGTAGTGCAAATGGAGCGGTAAGGTGATCAAGACCGACGACGGTAAAATTCATTGTTTGAGCGGTAAAAATATAGATTGTAATATGCCAACGCCTAGTTTATCAGAAGTTAGGCATTGGTTGTCGCCACTTGCGAGAACCAACTTGCATCTTGCCAACCCTGAATATGGTGCGGTAATGCGGATGAGCTTTGGCTCGTCCCCATCTGTTCAACGCTTGGTTTAGTGCTGTAGTTCGGATGTTTCACTCAAAGCTCAAAGAATAAATAATGCCAAACTAGCTTTAATTGATGCTTGATTTGGTTGCGTGGGCTGAGAGAAAAGATTCCAAAACTTACTGGAGCAGGTTATAGTATATTTTGCCATAAAGCATAAAGAGTAAATAGAAATGTTGGGGATTACTTTATACAATTTATTAAAACGGATACCTGATGCGACTGATGAGGAAATAGAAAAAGCAGTTGCCGATGTTACCAGCACAAAAGACTTGCCGACAAAAGACTATCTAGACGCGGTTATAGCAAAACAAGATGCTAGATTGACATGGCATCTGGTAATAGCAATAGGGATATACACTGCGATTATTAGTTTTATGACTAACATGCTTTTGTAAATTAAATTTTTTATAAAAGACTCATTTTGTGTACCTGCACCCAGTGTATCCGAGTCTAGTAATTTGCTTTATCCCGTATAATATGGACAATATATTATTTTTTACAACATGGAGGTGAGTATGGCTGAATTTGATCAAGAGTTGGATACCAGTGGTTTGAATTGTCCGTTGCCGATATTGCATGCTAAAAAAGCGTTGGCGAAGATGGAACAAGGGAAAGTATTACATATCATTTCGACCGACGCTGGTTCGGTCAAAGATTTTGAAGCATTTTCCAAGCAGACTGGCAACGAGTTGCTCGAATCTAAGGAAGAGAGCGGCAAGTTTTATTTTTTGATGAAAAAAGTATGACTGTAAATTTATCCTTATATATTGCGCAATATAACCGTGCATGAGCACATCACTAAGGCACATATTCTCTATTTTGCTGGCTAACGAATCGGGTGTGTTAACGCGTGTTTCGGGGCTTTTTTCGGCGCGTGGATATAATATCGAGTCGTTAACGGTTGCTCCGACGGTTGATAAATCGTTGTCTCGCATGACGATCGTCACCACTGGCGAGGATAAAGTCGCTGAGCAAATCGGCAAACAGCTACACAAGCTGATTGATGTAATAGAGGTGTCGGACTTCTCCGGCGAGAAACATGTAGAAAGGGAAATGTTGCTGGCTAAAATTGCCAACGATAATAATGAAGAGCGTACTCAAACTATCTATGAATTAGCGCAAGATTGTGGTGCCGAGGTTATCGAATGTTTGGATAAATTTTGCGTGGTACAAATGATGGCAGCAGGTTCGCAGATAGATAATTTCATAAACAAAGCAAAAGCACAGCATCATCGGATTCTGGAAGTTGCCAGATCCGGTGCGATCACATTGAGCAGAAGTGCACATATATTAGGAGGTAATCAATGAAAATCTATTACGATAAAGACGCAGATCTATCTTTAATAAAGTCTAACAAGGTCGCGATTTTAGGTTATGGCTCTCAGGGGCACGCCCACGCCAACAACCTTAAGGAATCAGGTGTTGATGTAGTCGTTGGTTTGCGCAAAGGTTCGGCATCCGAAACTAAAGTTAAAGCTGCCGGTTTGGATTGTCAATCGGTTGAAGGAGCGGTTGCAGTAGCCGATGTAGTGATGATTTTAGTACCCGATGAATTCCAACCCGACCTCTATGCAGAAAGCATAGCACCCAACTTAAAAGCCGATGCTGCGCTCGCTTTTGCACATGGTTTCAATATACACTTCGGACAAATAAAACCCCAAGCCCATCATGATGTTTTTATGGCCGCGCCCAAAGGTCCTGGGCATTTGGTTCGCTCTACCTATTTATCTGGACAAGGTGTGCCAACCTTGATAGCCGTTCATCAGAATAATTCTGGTCACGCCAAGGAGTTAGCGCTGTCTTATGCCGCAGCGATTGGTGGCGCGCGAGCCGGGGTGATTGCGACTAATTTCAAAGAGGAGACTGAGACTGATTTATTTGGCGAGCAGGCAGTGCTGTGCGGTGGCTTAGTTCAGCTGATACAAAATGGTTTTGAAACTCTGGTGGAAGCGGGTTATGCTCCGGAAATGGCTTATTTTGAATGTTTACACGAGATGAAGTTAATCGTTGATTTGATGTACGAAGGCGGTATTGCCAATATGCATTATTCTATATCCAATACTGCCGAATACGGTAGCTTTACACGCGGCCCGCGTGTCGTAGGAGAGGAAAGCAAGCAAGCGATGAAAAAGATACTAGAAGAGATTAGATGTGGCGAGTTTGCACGAGATTTTATCAGCGAGAATAAAGCCGGTGCGCCGGTATTTTTTTCAATGCGTCGCCGCCTAGCCGAGCATCCTATAGAAAAAACCGGCAAGACCTTACGCAGTATGATGTCGTGGATTGCCGATCAGCGGTTGGTCGATAAGGATAAAAACTAACTCTCAATACAATGCAAGAATTCAAAGGCAAGGCATCAAAGAAAGGTATTTTTCTACTGCCTAGTGTGATTACGCTGGCCTCATTGTTCAGCGGTGTCTATGCGATGACCAAAGCGTATGCTGGCAATTACGAAGCGGCGGCGATTTTCGGGTTGCTCTGTGTTTTGCTCGACGGATTAGACGGCAACATTGCTCGCTTGACCAATACGGTTAGTCGTTTCGGTGCTGAGCTGGATAGCCTAACCGATGCCATCGTATTCGGCTGCATCCCAGCGCTGATCGTTTATCAGTGGTCGTTTGTTCATATTAATGAGTCCGGTTGGCTGCTCGCTAAGATAGGCTGGCTGTCGGTATTTTTTTATATCTCGGCAACCGTTTTAAGGTTGGCGCGCTTCAACGCACAACAAGATACGCTAAAGAAGTATTTCAGAGGAATGCCCTGTCCAGCGGCAGCAGCTTTGATAATGAGTTTTATCTGGGCATACGAAGACATTGGCTACAGCGGTGCCGAAGCGATAACGATGAGTTGTGTCATTCTCATTGTCAGCGGTATTGCGATGGTCAGCAACCTAAGCTACTTCAGTCTCAAGCAAATAGAAGTAGGAAGAGTGCCGTTGGTTGGCGTGTTGGCAGCGATCAGTGTGCTGATTATAGCCGCTTTAGATATTCCTAAGTTTCTATTGCTCATATCCATATTGTATTTATGCTCTGGTTTATTTTTATGGCTTACCAGATTGTTTAAGAAGCGAATGTCGTATAAGGAATCACCGTCATCGGATAGAACAAGATAGATAACGGTGATAACAGTAGCCAGTGCAAAGTTTAAGCATCATCTCAGGCGGGCAAAGCGGTGTTGATCGGGCCGCTTTGGATGTTGCTATGGAATTGGAAGTGCCTTGCGGTGGATGGTGCCCACAAGGCAGACTAGCCGAAGACGGTACTATCGACGCACGCTATCCGCTAAAAGAAACTGCCACCACCGATTATACTCAGCGCACGCAGTGCAATGTTGAGGATAGTGATGCAACCGTAGTCGTTTATTTCGACCAATTGGAAGGTGGCACCAAGTTAACGGTTGAGTTCTGTCATCAAGCGCACAAACCGATGTTATTGATTGACGCCAATGCACAGGGATTTTCGGTTGCTGTTGATAGGCTATTGGATTTTATTCGTGACTACAAACCGCACCGCTTAAATATCGCCGGTCCTAGGGCGAGTAAACAGTCCGCTGCATATGCTTACACCAAAGCGTTATTGACCGCCTGCTTGACGCAGTTGCAGATAACCTTGATGGCTACTAAACCGACTGCCGATGCCTAGAGATGGATTCTATAGAATTACTGCAGAAGATTAAACATCAGCACGACTACTACAATCGTTGCCTGACTTTATCGTTGGCTGCCGTCATCGGCTTGGTCGGGCTTGGGTTGTGGTGGGCAGAAGTTCCGTTACTTGACGAATATAAAATCGCAGTCGGCTTGGTGATGATTTTATTAGCATTCATCTTTTTCAACATTCCGTATTTTGTATACCGATTAATGCGCCGACGTTATCGTGGCGACGACCGAATGATGCAGCTAATCGGCAAACGGTGGTATTTTTATAAAGTCAATATTATCAACCGCTAGCTTTTTTGCGCATCGCGGTGACGGTGGCGTAGACGACCAGAATAATCGCTAGCCAAGCACTGGTCGCCCAGCCGTTATAAGAGTCATAAGGTCCGACCAGAAAATTCCAATCCGATTGCGCGTTGAAGTCGGAGAGTTTTTTATCTACTTTAAGCGTCAGTATCCAGCCGCTGTGTATGCCTATGCAAGCCCACACGCTCGCTGTCTTCAGTCGTACTATGCCGAGCAATACACCCGCTAGAAATAAACTCACCGCAGTGGCTAGATAATCGCTATGCCAGTGGTCGGCTATGCTATCGGTGAGTATTATCAAGCCGTGGTACCAAGGTGCATCGGTTGGTAGTTCGGCTCCTTTGATGCGAGCGAAGTGTATCACTGAGAAAAATAATGCGCAGAGAAATAGCGCAGTCGTCGGTCTTTTTTCTCTCAAAAAACCATCGAACAAAACACCTCTGAAGAAAGTTTCTTCTATTAAAGAAACAGCAAACGCAGCAAGCAATAGCGATGCAAGTTTAGCGATAAAGCTAGACCAAGCAAATCCCGATATATCTAGCACTCGTAGCTCCGAGAAATGAAACAACAGTGTAACTGGTAGCATCATTAATATACCAACGATAAAGCCGTAGCCTAGCAACTGACTCCCGCTGTGTGTTCGGTATGCAACCGACCAACCGACATTTTTATAGTGTAGCAATCCTTTATATTTGAGGATTGCAACAATCGTCAACAGAATTGCCAACATTGCTAACCGTTTGCCGAAGTTGTCGAAATCGGTTAACCGGTCGACACCGAATAATTGATATAACGGTGTAGCGATTAAACTGCTGATTAAAATCGCTGCTACTACGGAGAATAGAAAAAGCAAAAACAGGCGCATGACTTAATTATTTTAATTGGGCAAATCCATTATAATAGACTATTTTAATACCATGCGTTGAATGTCGTGCGGAAGTGGCGAAATTGGTAGACGCGCTGGCTTTAGGTGCCAGTGGGATATTCCCTTGAGAGTTCGAGTCTCTCCTTCCGCATATCAGTGATGGATTTTTTAAGACTATAATAAGCGTGCAACAATATATAGATCAATGAACTGTCGAGTAGAAGAAACAAACACTTTCGGTCGCAAACTCCACATCGATATATCGGCGGAGGATTATAATGCCGAGCTTAATCTAAAAATCCGCAAGCTGTCTACGACGGCTAAAGTGAAAGGTTTTAGACCAGGCAAGGTGCCGGTAGATGTAATCAAACGCTATTACGGTGCCGATATAGAAAAAGAAGTTGCAGACACCCTAATGGCTAAAAGTTATCAAGAGGCGATTATGGAATATTCTTTTAAGCCAATGGCGACCCCTGAGTTTGACGATATAGCATTTGATAAGGATAAAGGCATTCATTACACTGCCTACATAGAGGTGATACCCGATATGCAGTTAAACATTGACGGTCTTGCGCCTGAGAAGCCGATATGCGAGATAGTGGAAGCTGATATAGATATTATGGTCGAAAGATTACGCAAGAGTCATGCAAAATGGCAACCTAAAACGGAAGGCGCTACTGATGGCGATAGATTAACGATGGATGTTGAGATGCCTGCAGAAAAAGGTGTGGTGCCAGACCCTCTCGTTGATAAGAGCATTGTATTGGGATCAAATTTTTTGGGTAAAAACTTTGATAGTCAATTAGAAAATGTGTGCGCTGGTGAACGCAGAGAGGTCGTGATGGAATCTTTTGGCATTGGTGAGAATAGCGATGAAAATGCCGATGACAAGAAGTGTAAAGTGCATGTCAAGCAGGTGGAAGAGGCTATTTTGCCAGAACTGAATGATGATTTTTTCAGAGCCTGCGAGATCAAAGAAGGTGGTTTGGAGACTTTGCGTCGCTTATTAAAAGAGGGCATGGAACGGCAACTAGATATCAATTTAAAGAATTTATATGCAGACAACATAAAGAATACAGTCATAGAAAATAACCAGGTAGACATCCCTCCGGCTATGCTCAAAGAACGCATCGCGGCAATGAAAGAGAGACTGATGCAAAACAATCCCAATAAAGATTCCGCCAGCAATCAGATGCCCGAAGAGTTTTTTGAAAAGCATGCAACTGAACAAGTTCGTCTCAATGTAATATTCATCCACCTTGCGGATAAATATAGCTTAAAAGCGAGTCGCCGAGAGTGCGATGTCAAAATTGCCGAACTTGCTACTGATTATGCAGACCCTAGCAAAATAACCAATTACTATAACAACAATGCCGAGGCCTATCAATCGATACAGGGGATGGTGCTGGAGGATAAAGTGGTTGAGCTGTTGGCAGAGAAAGTTAATCCGAGTGAGAAGCAGTATTCTTTTTACGATATAGTCGGCAAAACCGATCAAGCATTAGGAAGATAAAGGAGAGCAAAGATGAAAGATGGTGAACAGACAGCACTGAATTTAGTGCCTATAGTGGTTGAAAAAACTGCTCGCGGTGAACGTTCGTACGATATATATTCGCGGTTGCTCAAAGAACGGGTGATTTTTGTTGTCGGTGCTATTGGTGATCAAATGGCTAATTTAATCGTTGCACAGATATTATTTTTGGAGTCGGAGAACTCCGATAAGGAGATTTCTCTCTATATAAACTCGCCGGGTGGATCGGTGACGGCAGGTCTGGCAATCTACGATACCATGCAGTTTACTCGCCCGCAGATCAACACTTTGTGTATAGGGCAAGCGGCAAGTATGGCGGCTATCTTATTGGCTGGCGGCACACCCGGCAAACGCTATTTGTTGCCGCATTCCAAAGTGATGATTCACCAGCCGATGGGCGCTTTTCAAGGACAAGCGAGCGATATCGACATACACGCCAAAGAGATTATTAAAACACGAGAAAAATTAAACCAATTACTTGGCAAACACAGTGGGCAGAGTATTGCTAAAGTTCGTCGCGATACCGAACGCGATAATTTCATGAATGCCGAAGAAGCACTTGACTATGGTATTGTTGACAAGATACTCAAGCACCGGGATCGCGCAACTGATAAATAATATGTTAACTGCCCTTCGCCATATACGGCAAGGGAAGAGTCAATTAAAATGTCGATCATGTCCGAACTGTGATGTGACAAGGCTTAGCAGGCTTAGCCGCTATGCCTCAATAGCGAGAGCTTAGGAAGCAGTTTGATAAATGCCGATCGATGCTTTGCCGTTTGCGTATGCCAGTTTTCTAAATGCTTGTTGAGCATCACTGCTTTGCGACTCTCCCCACAGTTTCATCGCCAGTTGCTGTAAAGCACGGCCGTAAGAGAAGGTGAGTCGCCAGGGTGCGTTTTCGGCATCAGCCAATCTGTTGATTGCGTCTAGATGTGCCGTTGCTTTATCGTCGCTCTGTCCGCCGGATAGAAAAGCGATGCCCGGCACGATGGCCGGCACGGTAGATTTTAAGCAAGCGAGGGTTCGGTTGGCAACCGTATAAACATCGGCTTGGTCGGGGCAATCGCTTCCCGATATAACCATATTAGGTTTTAGAACGATGCCGTCGAGTTGAACGCCTTGCATGCGTAGTTGGCTGAATACTTCATTCTGTGTGCTTTCGGTCACTTCATAGCAATCGTCAATGCTGTGGTGTCCGTCCATCAATACTTCGGGTTCCACGATTGGTACTATATCTTGCTCTTGGCATAGTGCTGCGTAGCGTGCTAAGGCGTGCGCATTTGCCTGTATGCACGCTGCAGACGGCATATCACCGCCGATGGTGATAACTGCCCGCCATTTTGCGAAACGCGCACCCATAGCGGCATAATCTTGCAGTCGTTCTCTTAGCCCATCCAAGCCTTCGGTGACTTTCTCGCCTTCGTAGCCAGCGAGTGCTTTGGCACCTTGGTCTACTTTGATGCCGGGTATGATGCCTCGCGCTTCTAAATGTTTGGCAAAAGGGATACCGTCGTTAGTTTCCTGGCGTATGGTTTCATCAAACAAAATAGCAGCGGAGATATGTTGTTCTATGTCCGGGGTGGTGACCAACATACTGCGGTAGCTCTTTCGGTTCTCCTCAGTCGTGGGAATACCCAATGCTGCAAATCGCTTGTCGCAGGTCGGCTTGCTCTCGTCCATCGCCAAAATCCCCTTTGCTGGTGCGACCATCGCTTGAGCCGTTGTTTGAAGTATTTTTGAATTCATAAGCAGCGATTATACGAATTTAAAAAAGTTTTTCAATTTTCACTATTGACGCGAATAATTTTCATACCATTGGTGCCGCCGAGTTGTCCCTTTTTATCTCCTTTAGTAATGATAATCACCGCATCTTTATCAAAATGATGATAAGGCTTTAACGCGTTGATAACCTCTAGATTGAGATCTTTGGTTTTATCATCTTTTAATAACACTGGGTAGACCCCGCGATAAAGCGTTACTTTGCGGCAGGTTTCAACATGGCGGGTGAGGGCATAAATAGGTATGGTAGAGATTAGGCGCGACAGCCACTTGGATGTAGAACCTGATTCGGTCATCGTTGCAATTGCCGAGACATTTAAGTGGGTTGCGGTATAAATTGCCGACAGTGCGATAGCTTGGTCGAATTTAACCACTTGTTGATTGAGTAAATATTCATTGTTGTGCTGTTCTATACCGCCTTGTTCAACCCCTTGGCATATACGGCTCATTGTTTTGACTGCCAGTGCTGGATGCTTGCCGATGGCTGATTCTGCTGACAGCATCAGTGCATCGGAACCATCCAAGACAGCGTTTGCAATATCTGATATTTCCGCACGGGTCGGGACATTGCTGTCTATCATAGATTGCAGCATTTCGGTTGCGGTGATAACGATACAGTTGTGGGCGCGCGCTTTGTTGATGAGCTTTTTCTGCACTGCGGTTAAAAATGCATCTCCTATTTCTATACTGAGATCGCCGCGAGCAACCATCACGCCGTCTACGACCTCCATGATATCTTCTATACAGTCGAGTGCTTCGCTGCGTTCGATTTTAGCTATCAACGCGGCGTCATTGCCTGCTTGTCGCATCAACTTTTTTGCATAGAGCATATCCTCAGGGCTTTTAGGAAACGACACGGCAAGATAATCAACACCTATTTGCGTTGCAAGTTTAATATCTTTTTTATCTTTTTCGGTAATCGTTTGTGCGGACAAGCCACCGCCGCGTCGGTTAATTCCCTTATTATTGGATAACACGCCGCCGACTTTGACGATCGTGCTGATTTTATAATCCTCTGACTTTTCTATTTCTAAGGTGATGCGCCCATCGTCAAGCAACAATTCATCTCCTTTTTTAACATCTTTATAGAGTTCGGCATAGCTCACGCCTACCTGTTGCTCGTTCCCGGCATTGGCATCTAAATTAGCATCCAATATAAATCGTTGCCCGGTTTTGAGTTCTATCTGTCCGTTGACGAAACGTTGTATTCTTATTTTAGGACCCTGCAAATCACCGAGGATGCCAATATGATATTTCTTTTCCTGCGAAATTTTGCGCACCAGTTGTGCACGCCGCAGGTGGTCTTCGGCATCGCCGTGCGAGAAATTCATGCGCACGACATCAACACCTGCGTCAATCAGTTCGACAATCGTTTCCTCGCTGTCAGTAGAGGGACCTAAGGTCGTAATGATCTTGGTCGTTCTGGATTGATGATTACTCGGGTTAATTTCAGTCATCTCTAATTCTCCGCAGCATCGCTTTGATTGTTTTGCATTTTGCTTTCCAGCATTGTCAATGTCGGTAATGCTTGTCCCGACACAAATTGTAGAAAAGCACCACCGCCGGTAGAGATATACATATTATCGTGTTGCAGTTCAAATTTCTTAATCGCCGCCGAGGTATCTCCACCGCCGACCACGATATGCGCGTTCGTTTTTTGGATAGCGTCGGCAACTGCGCCAGTGCCGGCGGCAAAGGGTGTGTATTCAAACGCACCGGGCGGCCCGTTCCAGAGTATAAGATCAGCCGCCGCTATCGCATCGGCATAAGTCGCTTGAGTTTTCACCCCAATATCTAAAATCATCTCGTCTTTTTCTATGTTGTCTATAGCTTTGCACACTGTGTGCGCATGTTGCGATAATTCTTTGGCACATATTACATCGGATGGCAATAATAATTGTTTATTTTTTGCTGTCATTCTATCCTGCAGATCAATCGCAAAGGAGATAAGCTCTTTTTCGTATAAAGATTGTCCTATGTCGTAGCCCATTGCTGCAATAAAAGTATTTGCGATACCACCCCCTATGATCAGCGTATCCACTTTTTCCGAGAGAACGGATAATAACTCGAGCTTGCCTGCTATCTTAGCACCACCGACGATTGCAACTCGCCGTAAGTCAGGCGAATAGTCTGCCGCATCGTTATCTAATAGGTTACTAATTTCGGCTATTTCTTGGGCAAATAATGTGCCTACACAAGCGACTTTAGCATGGGCGAGCGCTTGGTGCGTTGATGCATGGGCGCGGTGTGCACAGCCGAAAGCGTTCATCACATAAACATCGCAAAGCTCAGCTAAGCCGGTTGCCAGCTGGTCGTCGTCGCTTAACTCGCCAGCTTGAAAGCGGATATTCTCGCACATCACCAGCTCTCCCGGTTCAACCGCAACACCGCTTAGGTAATCAGTGACTACCGGCACAGCTTTGTCCAATAATTCCGACAGGCGATCTGCAACCGGCTGTAAAGAAAATGCGCTATCCACTTGACCTGCTTCAGGCCGTCCCAAATGAGAGACTAGCATCAGCGCCGCCGGTGCCTCTAAAGCGGTGCGTATATCAGGCAGGTTGGCACGAATTCTTAAATCGTCACTCACCACACCATTGTGTAGAGGAACATTCATATCAACGCGCATCATCACGCGTTTGTTCGCCAGTGGGACTTGTTCAAGGGTGCGTAGCGCGATCATAGAGGACTATCCTAAATCTGTGAATGGGTTATTTCGCCGCCATCAACGCGTGGCTGGTATCTATCATACGGCACGCATAAGCCCACTCGTTATCGTACCATGCTGATACTTTGACCAGGTTACCTTCCATCACTTGGGTTAAAGTGGAATCGTAAATTGCCGACGCCGTATGACCATTAAAATCGCAAGACACTAATGGCGCATCGCAATACGCGATGATACCTGCCATACTATCCTGCGCTGCAGTCTGCATCACCTGGTTGACTTCTTGTTTAGTCGTTGGGCGAGATGCAGTGAAAGTCAAGTCGACCAAAGACACATTGAGAGTCGGAATACGCAGCGCATAACCGTGTAATTTGCCGGCTAATTGCGGCAGCACCAATCCCACCGCTTGGGCTGCTCCGGTTTTAGTTGGGATAATAGAAGTCGTCGCAGAACGCGCACGGCGCAATTCTTTGTGTGCTGAGTCAATTAACACTTGGTCGTTGGTATAGGCGTGCACTGTGGTAAGTAGACCGTGTTCTATGCCGATAGTATCGTGCAATACCTTAGCAACGGGAGCCAAACAATTTGTTGTGCACGAAGCGTTTGAGACAACGCAATGTTCCGCTTTTAATATGTCAGTGTTCACGCCATAAACAACGGTTGCATCGACATCGCCAGATGCCGGTGCCGATATGAGCACTTTGTTTGCGCCATTGTCAAGGTGTGGTTGTGCTAGGGCGTTACTCTTAAACTTGCCGGTACATTCACAGAGCACTTCTGTAGCGACTTCGCCCCAAGGGATTTTAGCCGGGTCGCGCTGGCAATATACTTGGATTATATCGTCGTTGATAGCGATGTGCTGGTCATCAACGACGCGGACATCGGCGGCAAACTTACCGTGGGTTGAATCGTGGCGCGTTAAATACGCTACGGTTTCTATATCAGTGGTTGCATTGATGGCAACCAGGCGAGTATTGCGGGTATAGTCAAGTTCGTACAGGGCGCGCACGATACAACGACCGATGCGTCCGTATCCATTGACCGCAATATTAACTGAGTGTGGGGGCATGATGTTGTCCTATTATAGTCAGAGCTGTTGCGTAGATTTTTTCTACGCTAAAGCCGAAGTGTTCAAATAAATCTTTGCCTGGTGCCGATGCGCCATAAGAGTCAATGCCGATGACCGTGCCGTGTGTATCTACATAACGATACCACCAATCGCGATTACCTGCTTCAATCACCAGTCGCGGCACATCTGGCAGCAATACCTTATCCCGATAACTTTGTGGTTGTCGTCCAAATACTTCGGCACAAGGCATGGAAACTAAATTACTTGGATGATTGTTATCGTTTAGCTGCGCACAGACCTGCATGGCTAAAGCCACCTCAGAACCGGTTGCAATAATGGTTAAAACAGGCGACGGTGTTTCATGCAGTAAATATGCACCGTTTGCTATCAACGGCAACTGCGTATGCGTACGCTTGCAGTGTGCGAGTGTTTGCCGAGAAAGCACCAGAGCGCTCGGGTGATCCTCAGCTTCTAGTGCGGCTTGCCAAGCCACTGCCGTCTCCACCGAATCGCAAGGCCGCCATACATCCAAGTTTGGTATCAGGCGCAGGCTGTTCAGGTGTTCGATGGGTTGATGTGTAGGTCCGTCTTCGCCCAAACCTATTGAGTCGTGGGTATAAATAAAGACGATTCTTCTCTCCATCATCGCCGCTAAGCGCAGCGCGTTGCGCGCATAATCTGAGAACACCAAGAAAGTGGCTACAAATGGAATAAAGCCGCCGTGCAATGATATACCGTTGGCGATTGCCGACATAGCGAACTCGCGCACCCCAAAATAAATGTAATTACCGTTATGCTGTTTGGAAGTTATCGCTTGGCTACCTTCCCACAAAGTGCCGTTTGACCCGGCTAAATCTGCAGAACCACCGATTAATTCAGGCAAGCATTCGCTGTACGATGCTAGGGTTTGACGCGATGCTTCACGAGTGGCGAGTGCTTTTTCTTGTTGGTCGCTTTGTTCAATCCATTGCTGTGCATGCGTATGCCAGTTATCCGGTAGCTCGCCGCGCATACGACGATAAAACTCGCTTGCTAGTTCGGGGTGTTCCAATTGATAGGTCTCAAGTTTTTGCAACCACTGCGACTGTTTGAGACTGCCTCGCTCTCTAGCATCCCAAGCATTTCGTATCTCAGATGGAATGTCAAAAGGTGGATGATGCCAATCCAATTTCTGCCGCGCCTGTGCTACCGCCTCATCGCCCAAAGGCGCGCCGTGCACCGCCTCGTCGCCTTGTTTAGGCGCACCGTAGCCGATAATCGTCTGGCAACATAATAGGCTCGGTTGCGGGCTTGCCAGTGCCGCTTCAATCGCCGCACGGATAGCATCCGAATTATGCCCGTCTATCTCCGGGATCACCTGCCAGCCATAAGCCGCAAAGCGCTTGGGTGTATCGTCGTTGAACCATCGCTTCACCTGTCCGTCGATAGATATGCCGTTGTCGTCGTAAAACACAATCAGTTTGCCGAGTTGCAGGGTGCCAGCCAGCGAAGCCGCTTCGTGCGAGATACCCTCCATCATACAACCGTCGCCGGCGAATACATAAGTGTGATGATTGACGATGTCCAATGCGCCGCGATTAAAATGTTGTGCCATAGTGCGCTCGGCGATTGCCATCCCGACCGCATTCGCCAACCCTTGTCCGAGCGGACCGGTGGTGGCTTCGACACCAGTAGTGATGCCGAACTCAGGATGACCGGGAGTTGCCGAACCCAATTGTCTAAAGTGTATAAGCTCCTCTAATTTCAGCGGATAGCCACTTAAGTAGAGTAGCGCATAATGCAACATGCAACCGTGGCCGTTGGACAGAATAAAGCGGTCGCGGTCATACCAAGTGCTATCGTTGGGATTGTGTTTTAGATAATCGTTCCATAACACTTCGGCGATATCAGCCATACCCATCGGCATACCGGGATGCCCGGAGCGCGCTTTTTGCACGGCATCCATACTGAGTGCTCTAATTGCATTAGCAAGTTGTTTGCGAGATGGCATCAATTAAAGATGGTAGTTATAAGTTTGCAATATTTAATAATCATGCAGTGAAAAGCGAACTTCGGCAAAGTCCTAATTTGATAGTATACAATAATCCTGCGTTTGTTGCAGTAGCATACCAGCTTGCTTGCTGCCAAATCTTAATCAAATGTTAATAATGTAAACACTCAGGTTCAGGTCGATGTTGGGAGCAGGCGGTCGGGCGACCTTGATATATCCCTAGACCGTCGCGGCGACCCTGTGCTTTTCCACCTATCAGCCATCTTCCATTTCTTTCTAAAAAATAAGCAAGATATATTCTCTATTTTTTGATACTATAACCAATGCTACAAATACGGAGTTCAGCCCATTGTCGGGCGACCCGTGAATATAATACCGTCCAGGAAATAGCGGGGACACCATAAATCCGTGTTTGTAGCAATCGCCTGACACCCTGTTAGGCACAACAAACAGGAGTTTATGGAATGAAAAAAATTATATTACTACTCGCCTTAGTATTCCCGGTTATCTCTACTGCAGAGTCCTATTTAGGATTAGGCGGGGGAATAGGGTCGATCCAAGAATCCGGCATCGATGATGCATTTTTAACCTATGTCTATGGCGGACATCAGTTTAATGAATATCTATCATTGGAAATAGCTTATATGAAATCAGCTAGTTTTAGTGCAACTGGCGACCGAGTATTTGATCCTCTTAACCAAGTATTTAATGTTAACAATGACAAGATATATGGAGAAGCCTGGATACCCTCGCTGAGTCTCCATTATATTGAGAATAACTGGAAGTTATTTGCTCTAATCGGTAATGCCTTTTGGCAAGCTCGCACGAACGATGAAGGCGTCGGCGTTAATGACGAGGATACCGATTTTGCGTATGGTTTAGGCATTGAATATAGACCAGCTAAATGGGGTCTACGCGCTGAATGGCGCAGGCTAGAAATAGACTGGATTATAACAGGGGAAACCGAACTAGATGCTTTTCTAATCAGTCTCAATAGATATTTTTAGCGTATCCACCTAACAGGTATCTAGATTCACTAGGCTGATTAGATCCTCGCCCTAGCTTCCATTGGATGTTCGGCATATGTCCGAATGTTTTTATGTATGTATAATGTATTGTAAATTATATTAGAATAGGTGATTATTAAACCGAACCACTAATCAAAGGAGGTTATTATGGGTTGGAGAGAACGCCAAGACGAAGAAGCCTATAGCGAAGCGGATATAGAAGAGCGTCTTAAAGCAGAGTTACCGCATTGGTATTACGAAAACGGATGGATACGCCGTAAGTATCGCACCCACAGCTGGAAGAGCACTTTGATGGTCATCAACACCGTCGGCCATTTAGCCGAAGCAGCCTTCCACCATCCAGACCTCACCGCCTCTTATGCTTTCGTCATCGTCAAATTAATGAACCACGCAGCTAAAGGCGTGACCAATAAAGATTTTGAGCTAGCAAAAAAAATAGAAGATGTCATCCAATGGCAACCTGCCGATGAGGAAAGCTCTCTGACCGGCACCCCGTCGGATGCCCGCTTTGCCTATATCAAATACGATAAGTGAAGCCCGCAGATAGCTGAGGAGAATGCGCTGACATACCCGTTGTTATCAGGCAAAGGAAGGTAGTATTTAGGTCTTTTCCTGCGACCAGAGTTGGTTTTTATAATTTTTATACTTGTATAGCACATTGTTTCAGCATTTCGGTAAACCCTATGCATGCAATTTCTTGCTCTTCACATATTAACGGGATTTTATAATTTGATTTTTTCCGCGGACTTGAGGCTTGCCGAGCCTCAAGAGTAACAACCGTATGACCATTTAAGGAAGCATAAGCGATTAAACTAATGTCTTGGCGACTTGCTCCTCTTGATATGTCGTCGGTCTCGTATTGCTCCATCAATTCTAAAGTCCGTTCTTCAACCTCGTTGGTAATCGGAGTTTCGCTAATGCCCATGTCTCTTTTCAACCATATACGAACCGGATGGTCTTCCAATAACTTTTGTTTTTCATTATCGCTTATTTGGCCATTAATCAGTTTCCGCTCTTTTTCTGGGAGGATGGGTTCTATTTCGTCGAAAATAGGCTTAATCAAAATTATTTTCCCTAGTAGTTTGCTTTCCATCTCTGGGTATAGAGAGGGGAATATATCTTTAGGATAGGTTGTATGCCAGACAGTGATGAATACATTTGCATCTACGCAGTAGTTCATAGCAGAGACTCTAATTTCAGCGCATCCCTTGCTTTTTTAATGCCAAGTAATTGACAGAGTTTATGCAACCCAATCTCCTGATTGTGGTATGTTTGTATAACCGCCTTAGTGTAAATATTACCGTATTGAGCGAGTGCTTCTTTCGCGATATTTCTTGATATAGGTATTTTGTTTTCTTTTTGTTGGCGTCGGCTATTTTCATAGTTTATGCTTAGCTGTTTTTCTATTTCTCTGAATGCCGAGACGGTAATAATATTCAAATATTTCAACCTAACTAGGAAAGCGTAGGAACTCACTTTAAATATCTTGGCAAGTTTATCTATTTGTTTTATTCGTTCATTCAACGGTGCTTCGCTGACAAAATCCTCTACAACCTCTAAGAAATCATACTCAGGCATCAACACTTCACCGGCGAATTGATTGCACCATCTTTCCTCGTCCGTTTCTATTTCCTTAACTGGTTCTATCCGCTCATCTAGAGCACTCTTCTTATGGAGCAGGTGTCCCAGTTCGTGGAATAATGTAAAAGATTGCGCTCTATATGCATCAGAACTATTAATAACGATAATAGGCAATAATTCATTGTATATAGCGAAGCCCTGAACACTAGGCCGGACTTTAGACCATCCTGGGTATTTACTGGTCATGAAAACAAAAATATTTTTATTCTCAACGAGTTGCTTCCGTTCCTCAAGAGAGTATGCTTTTTCCGAATAGCCTAGCCATTGGCGGATAACTTCTGCGGCAGATTTATGGTCCCGCCCTATTAGCGGTGGTGAGAAGGGCTGTACGGGTTCTCCCATATCGTCTCTTAATTCCAGTAATAATTCTCTGAAGCGTTCCACGCGTGCTATCACAGAGCGTACTTCATAATCATTAGTGATACTATTCTGAAATTGTCTAAAGGCGACAGATTTATTGAAGCGATATCTTTCTGGCAACTCCTCCTTCAAAAAGACCCATACCGGCACCTGATATCGCCCAGCAATTTTTTCAAGTTGCATGATGGTAGGATACTTTTTGCCTGCTTCTATATCGGCAAGACTTTTTAGTCCTGCTTTTTTCTGTGCCTGTTCAATGCTCAATCCTATCTGCTTACGGCATAAACGAAGAATATGAGGATTGATGTTTTCTACTCGTTTATTAGCCATGACTGCATTTCCAATTATTTGATACGGTTATCTCAAATCCAGTCTATAAGATTATTTAATAGGATTCAGGATGCGATATATCATACTACACCTCCGGCTATGCAGGACATGTCATCGGATGAACGGCAATTGTCAGCACCGCAATTATTAAGGTATCGTCTGAGACACGATATAATAGAACCTTTAATCGGATTTGATATACAGGAATGAGCAAGGCATAATTTCAAGTTGTCTTTATAGGTCTAGCATTATTAATCTTGAAATAAATGCCTCTCACTTCGTTGCGCTCAATGAGCGTAGTAAAAAAATTAAAGTAACATATTTCTTTTAGATGACAGCAACACCAAAAAACCTCACGCATAAAAAGAAAAAATGTCGTGAAGCAAGCGATAGGGTATCCCATGAAAATTTCCCTGGGCTAGCCGGTATGATATTTGCCTGCTACGCTTATGAACAAATGTTAACGGAATTAAGAGAGGAAATGATAACGGAAGAAAAAACGGCAAAAGAAACTGATGATTCTTATGAGACCCATTTAGCTAGGCACCATGCCTATTTAGATCTTGATAACAGGCACCAGGCCTTGTTAAGAGCATGGGTATGTGTGTTTTTTGAAATTCTGAGAGTTATAGTCTCAGATGAATATAAGAAAGCCAAGAGTTCTTTTCTGGAGGGTAAAAATAATAAGCTGGATAAAATGAAAAAGAGATTTGCATATTTTCGCTCGCATTTATCAAAACTTAAGGAAAATAAAGCTTTGCAAAAAGGAGTAGATAAGGAGTCACTAAAAGGGAAAATTAAAATGTCGCCATATGAATTCTATACACTCGATTATAATGTTCCTATTCCCCTTGGAGGGCATGCATGGACAAGGAACAGGAGTTTGCATATAAAAGACGAATTTAATGAATTTCTCTCAATTCTACTAGAAGATTAGGGGGGGGGCGTTTATCTCATCAAATAGGCAGTATCTAGTGTATTTGCGGAAAAATTAGCATGAAAACTCTCTTTGAAGGAGGACCTAAAAAAGAGGGAAGGTCAGTAGAATTGTATAAAGGAACCGCTTTCGTAGGAGATAAATGATGAGGGAAATACTTAAAAAAATTGGCCAGTTTATTATCAAATGGCTTGTCAGCCTCATAAAATTCCCAACTAAGATTAAGGATATAACCAAAGCAAAATTTGAAGTAGAAAAAAAGGGCAAAACCTATACATGGGAATATTCTTACTCAGTATCATCGTCTACTACAGATGAGATTGAAGCTATTCATTTAAAAAAAGCTAATAGTAAAGCCAAAAAAGGTGACCACTCAGGAGCTGTTGAAGACTACAACAAAGCGATTGCATTAAACTCAAATGATGTAGCTGCTTACAAAAATCGAGGTATTAGAGAACTCGAGCAAGAGTATTACTCAGGCACTATTAAAGACTTTAGCAAAGCGATTGCATTAGACCCGAATGACGCAGTTGCTTACAACAATCGAGGTCTTAGCAAAGCCAAACAGTGCGACTACTTGGGTGCTATTGAAGACTTTAACCAAGCGATTGTATTAGATCCGAATAATGTAGCTGCTTACAACAATCGAGGTAACAGCAAAGCTGAACAGTGCGACTACTCCGGTGCTATTGAAGACTACAACAAAGTGATTGCATTAAACCAAAATGATTCAGCTGCTTACAACAACCGAGGTCTTAGCAAAGGCAAACAGGGCGATCACTCCGGTGCTATTGAAGACTATAACAAAGCGATTACATTAAACCCAAATTACGCAGCTGCTTACAACAACCGGGGTCTTAGCAAAGGCAAACAGGGCGACTACTCAGGAGCTATTGAAGACTTTAATAAAGCTATTGCATTAGATCCAAATTATGCAATTGCTTACAACAATCGAGGTGCTGGCAAAGCCGGACAGGGCGATTACTTGGGTGCAATCGAAGACTACAACAAAGCGATTGCATTAGAGCCAAATTATGCATCTGCTTACAACAACCGGGGTAACAGCAAAGCCCAACAAGACGACTACTCAGGTGCTATTGAAGACTACAACAAAGCGATTGCGTTAGACCCAAGTGACGCAGCTACTTACAACAACAAAGGTCTTAGCAAAGCAAAACAGGGCGACTACTCAGCTGCTATTGAAGACTACAACAAAGCGATTGCATTAGATCCGAATGATGCATCTACTTACTACAACCGAGGTAACAGCAAAGCCGCACATGGCGATTACTCCAGTGCTATTGAAGACTACAACAAAGCGATTGTATTAAATCCGAATAATGCAGCTGCTTACTACAACCAAGGTAACAGCAAAGCAAAACAGGGCGACTACTCAGGTGCTATTCAAGACTACAACAAAACGATTGCATTAGACCCGAATGATGCATCTGCTTACCACAACCGAGGTAACAGCAAAGCCGCACGTGGCGATTACTCCAGTGCTATTGAAGACTACAACAAAGCTATTGCATTAGAGCCAAATTACGCAGCTGCTTACAACAACAGAGGTAACAGCAAAGCTGAACAGGGTGACTATT
>JACONC010000008.1 GCA_014323925.1 Chromatiales bacterium
GTGAGCGATGGAGGAAACATTGATCTAACCGAAGGGGGCGTGACAACGATTGCGATTGTCGTCACTGCACAAGATGACGAAGCGGAGAGAACCTATACGATAGCAGTGACCCGTGCGGCGAGTAGTGATGCGAGCTTAAGTAATTTAGTGCTAACACAAAGTAATGGCACACCAATTCCACTGGCTGAGGATTTTGCTCCGACAACGACCACTTATACGGTAAGTGTAGAGAATACAGTGGCGCAAGTGCGGGTGATACCAACGGCGACTCACCCGAATGCGACTATCCAAGTGGGTAGCAACACGATGGTGAGCGATGGAGGAAACATTGAGCTAACCGAAGATGGAGTGACAACGATTACGATTGCCGTCACTGCACAAGATGACGAAATGGAGATAACCTATACGATAGCAGTAGACCGTGCGCCAAGCCGTGATGCCAGTTTAAGTAATTTAGTGCTAACACAAAGTAATGGCACACCAATTCCACTGGCTGAGGATTTTGCTCCAACAACAACGACTTATACGGTAAATGTAGAGAACACAGTAGCGCAAGTGCAGGTAATGCCAACTGCGACTCACCCGAATGCGACTATCCAAGTGGGTAGTAATACGGTGGTTAGCGGTACTACGAGTAACAATATTATGCTAACCGAAGGCGGCGTGGCAACGATTACAATTATCGTCACTGCACAAGACGGCAGAACGAATAGAATCTACGCAATAGCCGTGGCTCGTGACCCAAGCAGTGATGCCAGTTTAAGTAATTTAGTGCTAACACAAAGTAATGGCACACCAATTCCACTGGCTGAGGATTTTGCTCAACTGCGACTCACCCGAATGCGACTATCACAGTGGATGATAATACGGTGGTTAGCGGTGAGCAGAGTGGAAACATTGAGCTAACCGAAGGCGGCGTGACAACGATTACGATTATCGTCACTGCGCAAGACAGAGATACGACAAAGACCTACGAAGTGGTCGTGGAACGCCCAGCTGTCGGTATCCGTGTCCGAATTAAGGTCTTCCTAGAGGGACCGCTACGCTAAACCTGTAGGAACTCAATCTATGGAGTTTTAGCCGGAAAATATCATACAAAACTGTCAAGACCATTGACCCTGTGCTGAATGATCAACAGTTTGGTGTTGTGATCTTGCTAATCCCAGTGAATAAGCGTTGCTTAAATCAGTATTGGTTTTGTTCGGTTTTCTTTTCTGTATTACCAGTTGATAGCAAAGCATTATCTTTATAAGCGATGCAGGATTTGATACTTTCAAATATAGTATCTACAAGTATAGAGGTGTTTTTGTATAATATAGCTTTGCTTGCAAATGGGCAGGCAGTATCCTTTTGTAATAGGCGCGTAGCTCAGTTGGTTAGAGTGCCACCTTGACATGGTGGAGGTCGTTGGTTCAAATCCAATCGCGCCTACCAAAATAGATAAACGAAAGCAGTTATATAAAAATGCCAACCATAAGTTTAATAGACGGTTCAAAGAAAGAGTTTGATAGTCCAGTGAGCGTATTACAGATTGCTGAGGCAATAGGTCCCGGTCTATTGAAAGCGACTATAGCTGGGCAAGTTAATAATAAGTTCGTAGATGCTTGTGTGGAAGTCGTCAGCGATGCCGATGTCAAAATCATCACCGCTAAAGATGATATGGGTGTTGAGATTATTCGACATTCGTGTGCGCATTTGTTGGGGCATGCGGTGAAGCAGTTGTATCCCGATGCGCAAATGGCTATAGGTCCGGTGATAGATAAGGGCTTTTATTATGACATCGCTTACCAGCGCCCATTCACGGAAGAGGATTTGACTCTGATAGAAAAGCGCATGAAAGAGTTGGCGCAAAAGAATTATACGATAGTGCGCGAAGTGGTTTCGCGTGCGCGTGCGATAGAAGTTTTTAGGCAGCGTGGCGAAGACTACAAGGTACAAATTGCGCAACAGATACCGAACGGCGAGATTATCGCACTATATCATCACGAGGAATATATCGATATGTGCCGTGGCCCGCATGTTCCCAACACTCGCTATTTGAAAGCGTTTAAGCTGATGGATGTGGCTGGTGCCTATTGGCGCGGCGACCACAACAACGAGATGTTACAGCGTATCTACGGTACCGCTTGGGCTGACAAAAAACAACTTGATGAATATTTAGTTAAGCTCGAAGAAGCGAGCAAGCGTGACCATCGTCGCCTGGGGAAACAGATGGATCTATTTCATTTTCAAGAGGAATCCCCAGGCATGGTGTTTTGGCACGAAAAAGGTTGGTTGTTGTATCGTTTGGTTGAAGACCATATCCGCCAAACTATCAAAGCGCAGCGCTATCACGAAGTCAACACGCCGCAGCTGATAGACCGCAATTTGTGGGAGCAGTCTGGACATTGGCAAAAATTCGGCGATATGATTTTCACTACCGAATCGGAGAAGCGCGACTATGCTGTCAAGCCTATGAATTGTCCGGCGCATATACAGATATATAATCAAACTCTGCGCAGTTATCGCGATCTACCTTATCGTATTGCCGAGTTTGGTGTTGTGCATCGTAACGAACCGTCGGGCACATTACACGGTTTGATGCGCGCGCGTCGTTTTACTCAAGATGACGCACATATATTCTGTCGCAAAGAGCAACTGAGCACAGAGATTGATATGTTGATAGAAAAGACATATCAAGTGTATAGCGACTTCGGATTTGACGACATAGCTATCGCTTTTTCGACCCGTCCGCAACAGCGTGTCGGAGACGACGCATTATGGGACAAGGCGGAGGCGGCGTTAAGAGAAGTGCTGAATAGCCGCGGCGAAGCGTATACAGTTCAAGAAGGTGAGGGTGCTTTTTACGGTCCTAAAATAGAGTTTACTTTGACTGATAGTTTGGATAGGAAGTGGCAATGCGGCACTATACAACTAGACTTTTCTATGCCGGCACAGCTTGGTGCGAACTATGTATCGGAAAATGGAGATAAGCGAGTGCCGGTAATGGTGCACCGAGCGATCTTGGGATCGCTTGAGCGTTTTATAGGGATATTGCTGGAAAACTATGCTGGAAAGCTACCTTTGTGGCTTGCACCTGTGCAGATTGCAGTGATGAATATCACTGATGCCCAAGCCGAATATGCACAAAAAGTAACCGAACATCTCAACAAAAACGGATTTCGTACCGATATCGACTTGAGAAATGAGAAAATAGGGTATAAAATTCGTAATGGAACTTTGCAAAAGATACCTTATATGATAATCATCGGCGACAAGGAAGTTGCAAACAATTCTGTCGCAGTACGAACCCTAGACGGTGCTGACTTAGGTGCTATGCCGGTCGCCGCGTTGTTGAGTGAATTGCAAACTAAGGTACAATGTAAAGCGTGATTTATAATATGGGAATAGAATTTGATAAAAAAGCAGATTAGAGTCAACGGCGAAATTGACTGCGATAAAGTGCATTTAATATCCGCCGATGGAACCAATGTAGGAGTTGTTGATATAAAGGAAGCGCGAAACCATGCATCGGAACACAGTTTGGATTTAGTGGAATTGGTGCCTAATGCAAAACCGCCGGTGTGTAGAATACTTGATTACGGTAAGTTTAAGTTTGAACAGCGTAAAAAGAAACAGCGGTCACGCAAAAACCAAAAACGTATACAAGTAAAGGAAGTTAAATTCAGGCCGAGCACTGAGACTATGGATTACCAAACTAAGTTGCGCAGTTTAATTAAATTTTTACAAGATGGAGACAAAACAAAAGTTGTTTTGAGATTTAAGGGGCGAGAATTCGTTCACCGTGAACTGGGGATGCAGATGCTATACCGTATAGAGGAAGATTTGAAAGAATATGGTGTTGTCGAACAGCAACCTAAAACCGAAGGTCGTCAAGTAGTGATGGTATACGCTCCTAAACGCAGTTAAAGCAGAACATAATTAGATTTTAGAAAAATGCCTAAATTAAAAACATGTAGAGGGGCTGCTAAACGTTTTAGCAAAACCGCGTCAGGGCGGTTTCGCAAGAAGCAATCGCACGCCCGTCATATATTGACTAAAAAAGATAGTAAGCGTAAACGCAATCTACGGGCTCCGAGCTTAGTGCACGACCATGACGAAGCGGTAGTTAGAAAGCTATTACCTTATGCCTGATAGGAGTGAACAATGGCTAGAGTTAAAAGAGGTGTAATCTCGCACGCAAAGCATAAAAAGATTCTTAAACAAGCACGCGGTTATTACGGAGCGCGCAGCAGGACTCTGCGCGTTGCTAAGCAGGCAGTGATACGCGCCGGTCAATACGCCTATCGCGACCGTCGTCAGCGCAAACGTCAATTTCGTTCTCTGTGGATTATCAGAATTAACGCGGCAGCGCGAGTCTTCGGTTTGTCGTATAGCCGTTTCATGAATGGGCTTTCTAAAGCGGATGTAGAAATAGATCGCAAACTGTTAGCTGAACTGGCAGTTAACGATGCCGATACATTTGCACGGATTGTTGATAAAGCTAAAGCGGCGTTGAATTCCTAGCCAACTTTTCGTCGTTGATGACACCCTCTTATAGTGGATTTTGTCCAACTGCAACTCCAAGCGTGTAGCGAGATTGAAAAAGCACAAAGTCTAGAGAGCTTAGCGCAATTACGCATTGCCTATTTAGGTAAAAAAGGCAAATTAACGCAGCAACTCAAAGAACTCAATACTCTGTCGTCCGATCAAAGACCGACAATAGGACAACAAGCCAATCTCGCTAAGCAAGAAATTACGAAAGCCTTGGTAGCTCGCGAACAAGCACTGAAAGAAGGGGTTATAGCACAGCGTATCCTAAAAGAAAAAATAGATGTTGGATTAGCCGGCAGAACATCTAAAGTTGGTAATCTGCACCCGATAACTCGCACGCTGAGACAAATCGAAACACTTTTCACAAACCTTGGTTTTGATATCGCAGAAGGTCCTGAGATAGAGGATGATTTTCATAATTTTGAAGCTTTGAATATTCCACCTTCACATCCGGCACGTGCCATGCACGATACTTTTTATATGAAAAACGGCGACTTACTGCGTACCCATACATCACCCGTGCAGATTAGGGTGATGCAGCAGCGTCAACCACCCATACGCATCATTGCGCCGGGACCGGTCTATAGGCGAGATTTCGATATTACCCATAGTCCGATGTTTCATCAAGTAGAAGGGTTGGTGGTCGGAGCTGATATTTGTTTCGCCGACTTAAAAGGATTGGTGATAAATTTCTTGCGCACTTTTTTTGAAGATGAAGCGCTAGCCATTCGTTTTAGACCATCCTATTTTCCTTTTACCGAACCCTCAGCAGAAGTTGATATTGCTTGGCGAGAAGGTAAAAGACGGGATTGGTTGGAAGTCATGGGTTGCGGGATGGTGCATCCGGCAGTGTTCAAAGCGGTCGGCTACGATACCGATTTATACCGAGGCTATGCATTCGGCTTAGGTATAGAACGGCTAGCCATGTTGCGTTATTGTATTGATGATTTGAGATTGTTGTTTGAAAATGATCTTCGTTTCCTAAAGCAATTTTATCTATAGAAAAATGCGTTGTAATCTTGAATGGTTGAAGCAGTGGCTACCGGTAGGTCTGGACACCGAAAACTTGAGCGAACATTTGACGATGGTGGGTCTGGAAGTGGATGCGGTCGAACAGGTATGCCATCCACTATCGGGTGTGGTCGTAGGTCGGATTGTCTCAGTGGCCCAGCATCCCAATGCGACTGGACTTAAATTATGCAGAGTGGATAGCGGCGACGGTCAATTACACCAGGTTGTTTGCGGTGCTAGCAATGTACGGAGTGAGATGTTGGTGGCTTATGCACCGCCCGGTGCGCATATAGACGGCACTGATGTCTTGGTGAAAAACATACGCGGCTACGATTCGGAAGGAATGCTTTGCTCGGCATACGAACTCGGCATTGCCGAAGAGCAAGAAGGATTGTTGGAGTTGGACAGTAATGCGGATCTCGGACAGTCACTCGTTGATTATATGTCTCTCGACGATCTAGTCTACGATATAGATTTAACACCCAATCGTGCGGATTGTTTGAGTATACTCGGGATTGCGCGAGAGCTTTCGGTGATTTTTCAGCAACTGATTACGCCACTACCGAGATTTTCGCCGCCGCCAATGCACGAAAACGCTCCTGAGGTGCAACTGTTGCAACCCGACGCCTGCCCTCTTTATTTAGCTAAACAGATACAGCAGTTAGATTTGCGCAAGACTACGCCGCTGTGGATGAAAGAGCGACTCAGACGATGCGGTATTCGAGTGATTCATCCGGTGGTTGATATACTCAACTATGTGATGTTGGAATCAGGGCAGCCCATGCACGCTTTTGATAGAACTGCGGTAAAAGGTGCATTGTGCATACGCTGGGCTGATGCCACCGAACAACTAAAGGTTCTAGGTGGGCAGAATGTTAAACTGGATAGTCGTACTCTGGTGATAGCAGATGCGCAAAGTGTGTTAGCGATTGCTGGCATCATAGGTGGGGAGCATAGCGCAGTAAAAGAGAACTCTACTGATATTATTCTAGAGAGTGCTTTCTTTAATCCCCAAGCTATCTTAGGGCGTGCTAGACATTATCGACTACAGACTGAATCGTCGCATCGTTTCGAGCGCGGTGTAGACTTTGATCTGCAACACCAGGCGATAGAATACGCTACCGATTTAATTACTGAGATCTTAGGTGGAGAAGCCGGTCCTACAGTAGAAGTAACAGATGTTGAACACTTGCCGACCAGAGCACCAATTACTCTAAATAAGCAGACAGTATTGGCTTGTTTAGGTGTGTCGCTCAGCCCTAATTTCATAGAAAGAACATTAACTGATTTGGGCTGTCAGGTTGAAGCCGGTGCTGGCAATTGGCAATGTACACCGCCGTCTTATCGTTTTGATTTGATGATTGCAGAAGACTTAATTGAAGAGCTGGCTAGAATCTACGGCTATGACCGCATTCCTGAGAAAATCGCTAGCCATAGTAGCCATTTCAGTATAGATAGTGTGAAGCAGAACTTGTTACATTGGAGCGAGTACTTAACTGCACACGGTTACTTTGAAGTCATCACTTATAGTTTTATTTCTGTCGAGCAGCTACTTGCATTTACTCCCGATGCCGATATTGAAATGCTAAAATTGACTAATCCAGTTTCGGTTGAAATGTCGGTGATGCGTACTTCTTTGTGGCCCGGTTTATTGCAAATATTAAAATACAATCTGAATAGACAGCAGGATAAAGTTTGTATTTTTGAACAAGGTGCTGAGTTTTATTTCAACGAGAACAAGATAGAACAGCGTAAAGTATTGGCTGGCTTGGTTTACGGTGCGGTGATGCCAAACCAGTGGGCAGCTAAAGATAGAAGATATGATTTTTACGATGTCAAGGGTGATATAGAAAATTTACTACATACTTTTGAGCATCAACTGCGCTTCAAGGCAAGCGAGCACTGCGGATTGCACGCTGGACTATGTGCCGATATCTATATAGCGGATAAATATGTAGGGCGTATGGGCGCTTTGGCCCCATCGTTGGCAACACAGTATAAATTACCAGAGCAGGTATTTTTATTTGAGCTACAAGTTGATTTGCTAGAAGATGCACAGTTGCCACATTATCAGACCATTTCGACATATCCGTCGGTGCGTCGCGACCTGGCTTTGGTAGTGGCAAGGACTATAGGCGTTTCGGAGCTACTTGAATATATCGATAGTTTGCATATCAAGTATCTAGAATCTCGTTTTATATTTGATGTTTTTGAAGACCAGCAATTGGGTGAAGCGGTCAAGAATATTGGCATTGGTTTTGTTTTTAGAGATAGCGAAAAAACGCTTCAAAAAGACACCGTAGATGAACTCATGCAGATACTGGTAGAGCGCATCACCGGAAAATTTGCTGCGCAACTACGATTGTAGGTACGATTTATCCGCTATTTACCACGCTGCCATATTTGTGCTAAGGATTTTCTAGCCGAAGGTTTTTCTTGTTCGGCAAGGTCGGCTGGTAGTTGATTAGGCGAGTCTAGATAGCCCAGAGCAAAACCGCAGATCACCTCAAATTTGGTAGCATCTAAATCAAAAGCTTGATAGATTTCTTCTCGTTTGATGCCGCCCATACCGTGCGTGTATAGCCCCAGTTGTCTTGCTTGTAAAGTCATAGCCAGCCACGCTGCTCCGCAGTCAAAGACTGCCGATTGGTTCGGCTTACCGTTGTGCTCAAAATGTTTTCGGGCAATGATAAAACCTAATAAAGAGGCGCGATGTGCCCAGGTCTGATTGAATTCAACCAGTAAGCTATGAAAGAAATCGAAATCGTGGTTACCGCTTGAGGTGATAAATAACCACGGCTGGTCGTTATAACATGAAGGCGCCCATCGCGCTGCATCAAAGATAATTTTTAGAGTTTCTTCGTCAATAGGTTTCTTGTTGAAGGCGCGCGGTGACCAGCGTTGATAAAACAACGGATCAACACCGTTTGCCGGGTTGCGTTGGCTAAAATCTATCTCAGTAGAGGCTTCCGGTTTGCTGTGTGGGTATTTGTCAGGCATCAGTGTGGTTTGCGGTCTATTGTTATTAGAATAGTATGTGAATATAATTAGCATCTGTGATTATAGCAAAACAGGTAGCAAGTTACAATGACGATAACAAAAGCTGATCTAGCAAAGAATCTAGTGGATAAACTTGGTTTTAATAAACACGAGTCTAACGAGTTCGTCAGGCTTCTTTTTGAAGAGATTGTATGTAACTTGGAAAAAAGTATCGATGTCAAAATATCAGGCTTCGGAAATTTTATGCTACACGACAAGCGGCAGCGCATTGGTCGTAATCCTAGAACCGGAGAACCGGCAGTTATTAGTGCCCGTCGTGTTGTGGTATTCAGAGCTGGACAGAAACTCAAAGACCGAATGGCTCCAGATGACGGAAGTAGCTAAAAAAGCATCGCATTTTGCGTTGCTTCCGGACAAACACTATTTCACAATCGGTGAGGTCAGCGAATGGTGTGGAATAGAGCAGCATGTATTGCGTTATTGGGAACAAGTATTTAGACAACTAAAACCCGTGCGGCGAGGCAAGCGCCGTTTTTATACTAAAAAAGATCTGTATATAGTGAAAAAGATCTATACTCTACTCAAACTTGACGGGTATACGATAGAAGGCGCCAAGCGAAAAATAAATGACGATGAGTACCAGCATAGTTTCAAAGTGCACTATGACAATCGTATACTTGACGAGGTGATAGGGGAACTACAGGATATATTAAAAAGTATGGAGTGAAGATCGGGGCGTGGCGCAGTCTGGTAGCGCACCGCAATGGGGTTGCGGTGGTCGGAGGTTCAAATCCTCTCGCCCCGACCATGCTTTCAGTGTAAGCTTTTGTAGTGATGGAGCACAAGTGTAGTGATGGGGCACAAGCGATGAAAAACTCGGAAATAGACTTTTTGTATCTCGAGACACCCATAGGTGGCTTGGTTTTGGCAACACGACAGCGAGGTCTGTGTCGCCTATCGTATGTTAAAGGCCAGTATGATATAAAGTCTTATCCTAAAACTAAATTAGAACATCTAGCCCATAGTCAGTTGATGAATTATTTCGATAAACCGCACGATCGATTTACGATACCACTCGATGACTGCGAGCAGACTCCTTTTAGGAAGCGGGTATGGCAGGCCTTATCTGAGATTAAAATTGGCACGACGACGACCTATAAAAAAATAGCACAAGTTCTCAACACGCATCCGCGAGCTATTGGCGGTGCATGTGCTGCAAACCCGATACCAATTATTATTCCATGCCACAGAGTCATCGCTCAATCGGGTGCGTTGTGTGGTTATACTGGTGCCGGTGGTAATCAAGATTTAAGCATAAAAGCTCAGTTGCTAAAACACGAAAGGCAGGGCTTATAGGCATAGCTAGCTATACCGCATCAATGGCGTTATGTTTTGCAATCGGCGGATGCTATCTATCTACCCGCTGCTATAGATGATGGTTCTTTTGGTTTTTTGGGTTTTTTGTGTGCAACACCAGTATGGCAGGAGATGCAGTTTTCACCTTCAGTATGCGCGCGTGTGTGTTTGCGACTCGCCGTCCGATCTTGTTCATCAAGGTCCATGGCTTCAAATTGATGGCAACTAAGGCAGGTTGTTGAATAAGCAGAATCTAGTCTATTCCATACTTTATTAGCCATTGTCCAGCGGTGTGCTTCAAATTTTTCCTCGCTATCTATGGTACCTAATATTTCGTGCCAGACATCTTTCGCCGCCATTAGCTTGGCGTGCATTTTGAGGTTAAATTGCTTGGGAACATGGCAGTCGTGGCACTGTGCTCGTATGCCTTGCAGGTTTGAATAGTGTACCGATTCCTTCCATTCCGCTGTTACCCACTGCATAGAATGACAAGAAGTGCAAAACTCAGTGGTGTTGGTTGCCTCCAGAGTAGTTGTAAATGCGGCAGTGGTTACTATTCCGGCAACAAACACTAAGCCCACTGAAATGATTAATTTGTTCTTCATCGATAAGCCAGCAAAACATTTACAATTATAGCATCGTATTTGTATTTTTAAAGGTAATAAAATAAAATTTTCAGATTGCGAAGATGGTGGCAACATGTTTAACCGAAAGAGAGTATGGGTAACACAGCGATATTTGAAGTGACAAAGTTGCAGCTGGGACGAGGGAGTGCCGGCAAACAGCCGCTCGGTTTTGCATTGTCTGCCGGGCAATGGTGCAAGTTGACCGGAGAAAACGGTTCTGGCAAGACCACATTGTTACGTGTATTGTGCGGTTTATCCGAACCGCTAGCTGGTAGAGTATGTTGGCAAGGATCGCCTATTACTTATCATCGCCTAAGCTATCACCATTCTATTATCTATATAGGACATAAATTCGGATTCAGAGGTGGGTTAAGCGTTGCAGAGAATTTGGAATTTTATTGTGCTTTGGCAGGTCGGCATGGTCGCTATAACCTTGGCCAAGCGATGGAGTATTTCAAAATCAGCGACTTGTCACAGCGGCCTTATGCTGCTTTGTCTCACGGACAGCAGCAACGAGTTGCGCTGTGTCGCCTGATCTTAGAAAAAGCTCGACTATGGCTGCTTGACGAACCCACCAGTGCTTTGGATAGACCAGGACACGATAGCTTCCAAGACCTTTTAGTTAAACACATAAGTAATGGTGGCACTGCGGTGGTGGCGACGCACAAACCGTTTGAACATCAAGCATTGCAGGATGCGCATTGTTTACGACTAAATGATTATCTCTAAGACCGTGTTTGCGTTGCTTAAATGGGATTTACTTTCGGTGTTGCGAGTGCGCAGCGACTGGTTGATTGCGATTATATTCTTCACTATTATTGTTAGTCTTTTCCCATTGGCTGTCGATGCACAAAGTTCGGTGTTGCGCATTTTTGCGCCAGCGGCAATATGGGTTGCTGCGTTGTTATCCGGTTTGTTGTCGTTGGAGCGTGTATTCAAAGAAGATTTCGACAACGGCGTTTTGGAACAGTTAATGCTCAGCACTTCCAACATCTACACAATCGTGCTGACGCGTGTTTTCGTACATTGGTGCACGACCGGATTGCTATTTACATTGCTGGCTCCGATTTATGGTTATGCGTTGGGTATTCCGACTTATGCTTTGACAAATGTGATATTCGGTTTATTATTAGGGACGCCGACCTTGAGTGCCCTGGGGGCATTGGGTGCCGCGTTGACCGTCTCACTGAGACAGGGAGGCATGGTGTCGGCTTTGCTGATAATGCCCTTTTATGTACCGCTGCTGATATTCGGTAGTAATGCAATAGACTTGGCAGCCAATGGATTAGCGACAAATGCGCCGCTCGCCTTTTTAGGTGCTATGTTGATAATGAGTCTAGTGCTGATTCCGATAGCGGTCTACGCTGCGCTGCGGATTGTATTGGATTAAGAGACTGATGAAAACTTTATATAGATGGGGTTCACTGCCTTTCTTTTATCGTTGGACTCATAGCTTGTTGCCGTGGTTATACGCGCTCACTGCCGTCTTATTCGTATTCGGTTTGTACTGGGGACTGTATATCGCACCACCCGACTATAAGCAAGGAGAAGCATACCGCATCATTTATATTCATGTGCCGGCAGCGTGGATGTCTTTATTCGTTTATATCGTAATGGCTTCCTGCGGGCTAATTTTATTGGTCTGGAGAGTGAAGCTTGCTGAGTTGATACATAAAGAATGTGCAGTGATCGGTGCAGCGTTTACCGCAATCACTCTGCTAACTGGAATGCTCTGGGGTAAGCCCATGTGGGGTGCTTTTTGGGTGTGGGATGCGCGCCTGACCTCGGAATTAATATTGTTATTTTTGTACCTAGGTATTATCGTGCTGGGTAGTGCTATCACTGACCCTAGAAAATCAGTGCGAGCGACTGCAGTACTTGCAATAGTCGGCATTGTTAATATTCCGATTATTCATTATTCGGTTATTTGGTGGAATACCCTGCATCAAGGCCCGACGATTACTAAACTGGATGCGCCGTCCGCCCATAGCACAATATTACTGCCGTTACTTTATATGGCAGTGGTTTTTAAGTTATACTTTATAACTGTATTATTCGCGCGTGTGCGTGCAGCGATTGTTGAGACTTGTCAACAGCAATACTGGTTTAAGCAGTATGAAGGTTTAGCAGAGAAATAAAATGATGGAATGGTTTTTAATGGGCGGTTACGCATGGTTTGTTTGGCCCTCGTATGCAATCTGTTTGTTGATATTATTGTGGTGTGCGATATCGCCGTATTATCGTCATAAGCGTAGCATGGATGCACTCAAACCAGCGGTGAGGCATAGATGACAGGCAGACAGAAACAACGTCTAGCTTTTGTTGGCATTTTGCTGACCGGCTTTGCTGTGGCAACGGTATTGGTGCTATATGCATTAGAGGAAAATCTGCTCTATTTTTATACACCTAGCCAACTGGCTGAACACGCACCGCCCGACGGACGAGCGTTTAATTTAGGTGGAATGGTCGTCGAGGGTAGTGTTTATCATGATGAAGCGGTTTATTTTTCGCTCACCGACTATAAAGCAACTGTGAAGGTGGTTTATCGCGATATTTTGCCTGATTTATTTGGTGAAGGACAAGGCGTGATAGCCACTGGTCGTATGAACGGCGAGGGTTTTTTCGTCGCCGATACAGTGTTGGCTAAACACGACGAGAATTATATGCCGCCGGATGTTGCCGAAGCGCTTAATATGCCTATACCCATGAAGCAGTGATTGTTGAACTAGGACACTTTTTATTAGTACTGGCGCTGAGCACTTCGCTATTGCTGGGTGTTACAGCATTGTCGGGTGCACATCTACAGAATACTACACTGATGGCAGTTGCGCGCCCAGCCAGTTGTGCACTATTTATATTGCTATTGCTGTCTTATCTGGCATTGAGTTATGCGTTTGCGACGGACGACTTCTCAGTGCTATATGTCGCCGGGCATTCCAACACCAGTTTACCGATTTACTATAAGTTATCGGCAGTGTGGGGTGGGCACGAAGGTTCTTTGCTACTCTGGGTGTTCATACTGGGAGTGTGGATATTCGCGGTGGCGTTATTGAGTCGTAAACTTCCGGATACTTTCTCGGTTAGGGTGTTAGGTGTCATGGGTTTGATCATCACTGGTTTTTTGCTGTTTACACTTGCAACCTCTAATCCCTTTGAACGATTATTTCCATCGCCGGCCGACGGCAGAGATCTCAATCCACTATTGCAGGATCCCGGTTTAGTCATTCATCCGCCGATGCTCTACATGGGCTATGTGGGCTTTTCGGTTGCTTTTGCTTTTGCCATTGCTGTCTTGCTGGGTGGTAAATTCGACGCTGCTTGGGCGCGCTGGTCACGGCCGTGGGTGTTAGCTGCTTGGGTGTTCTTAACCATCGGTATCACCCTGGGCAGCTGGTGGGCATATCACGAACTCGGATGGGGTGGCTGGTGGTTTTGGGATCCAGTTGAAAATGCCTCTTTTATGCCGTGGTTGGTAGGCACCGCACTCATTCATTCGCTAGCGGTGACTGAGAAACGCAATGCATTTCGTAGTTGGACACTGCTGCTTGCAATTTCTGCGTTTTCGTTAAGTCTACTGGGTACTTTTTTAGTACGCTCCGGCGTTTTGGTGTCGGTGCACGCTTTCGCAAATGACCCCGAACGCGGTGTTTATATATTGGCGTTTCTCGCGGTGGTGATAGGCAGTGCGCTACTACTTTATATCGTGCGCACACCGCAGATTAAAAGCGGTGGTATGTTTGCATTGGTCTCTCGCGAACACATGTTGCTCATTAATAATGTCTTGCTGGTGGTGGCAATGACTTGTATCTTGATTGCTACGCTCTATCCGTTGGCGATGGATGTATTAGGGCTGGATAAAATATCGGTCGGCGCACCTTATTTTTCCGCGGTTTTCGTACCACTGACTTTGCCGTTGGTTTTTCTAGCTGGTCTGGGACCGAAAATGCAGTGGCAGCAGGCTAGCCTTAGCCGATTATGGCAAGCGACGCGCGGCATAATCGGCTTGGCCCTCGTCATTGGCGTTGCTTTACTGTTTGTAGTCGGCGGTGATTTTTCACTACCCGCTTTAATAGGCATCATTGCCGGGGTATGGATTATCGTTGCCATGCTGAGTACATTATTAGAATCGGGTAAGCTGTCCTTCCTAGAATCAACCCGTTGGAATCGGCTACGCACATTGCCCGCTTCTTTTTATGGGATGAATATAGCGCATATAGGGATGGGGATATTTGTCTTGGGTGTCACCTTCAGCGGTGCTTATAGCGAAGAGAAAAATGCATTGCTCGCTGAAGGGGAAGCACTATACCTTGCAGGATACCACTTCGTATTCAACGGAGTGCGTGATAAAGAAGGTGTGAACTATATGGCACTGGAAGGCAAGCTCGATGTTTATAAGAATGATCAGCAAGTGGCAACGCTCTATCCGCAAAAACGCGTCTATCGAGTACAGAAAAATCCGATGACTGAGGCTGCAATAGACGCAACCTTGCTGCGCGATCTCTATGTGTCATTGGCTGAGCCGGTAGGAGAACGTTTTG
The DNA here is from genome assembly GCA_014323925.1 of Chromatiales bacterium. Classification (NCBI taxonomy): domain Bacteria; kingdom Pseudomonadati; phylum Pseudomonadota; class Gammaproteobacteria; order Chromatiales; species Chromatiales bacterium. Next base: position 15,065 of record JACONC010000008.1, read on the forward strand.
GCGTGCGGGTTTACTATAAACCCTTTATACGCTGGATTTGGATAGGTGCACTGCTGATGGCAGTCGGCGGGTTGTGGTCAATGAGCGATCGACGTTACCGTAGGCCATGATATAAACAACATGGGTATTGAGTGAAATATTTATTACTTTCTATAACAAATTCTGTTAAAGATATAGAGCACGCGCTCAATATACTAAGACCTGCTATCAGAGAAGCAGTGTATCTAGATAGGACGCTTATTTTGGATTCCTTTACTATAGAAGCAGCTGGCAACCTAGGGCACACGCTTGAGAATGCATGCTACAGTCAATTCGTAGATTTGAGTAAAACTTTTATATGTCGTATAGAAAATGGTGATATCTTAGCGATTGAGGAACCTTTCCGTTATATCGAGGCAACGGATTTTGACTTAAAAGGATATCCCAATAAAGAAGTGCTAATGATAGAAAGCGACCAAACTATTAGCGCAGAACAGAACGATCGATACCAAGTGATAGTAAGGCAAATAACTTTTCAGGGATATGTTGACAATTATCCTGACATACTAGTCCGTTTTACTCCTTCAACTGAAGTAGAACGCCTAACTAATATTGTGCTCAAAGCTATGAATACCAGCGTGGGAAGCATTAAGAAGAAATTAACCATGGAACAACACATGGATTACCCAGTACACGGACGGCGTTCATCGTGTGCCTTTTCCTATGGCTGCCTATATGTAGCAGACGGTAAGCAGGCAACCACACCCGCTCAAATATATGCGTCATCTGCTAGCCAAATAAAAAATAACTTTAAGTATCTTCGTATGTGGATGCCCAAAAAAAAGCTGGCACTTTATGTTATATTGGCTGGCCGAACTGAAATTGATTTGGACGGTTTGCAACCTGTCGGAAAATTTAGAACATATTATTACCATGATTTCTCAGAACTCAAAGCGCTCATTTCCGGCGAAAATGGCAGAGTGGTTAATAATGCAATGCTCTACTCAGTAGAAAAAAATATTCTATGCTATGCCGATGCCAAAATGGCTCCTTATCAAGCTCTGAGCGGATTTCCTATAACCTACACTAATTGTTCTATTAAGATCCCCTTAAAATACAAATTTATGGCTTGGTACAAATCCTTATTCAAAGACTCTCTACTGAGTAGTTAATTTTTGATAGCTGACTATGGATGCCAGAGATAAATATTTAATATTTGATACTATTAATGTTCAACCTGCCGGATTGGAGCATAAACTATCTACACTCAGGTGTGCTATTAGCGAAGCAATCTACTTAAATAGGATTCTTGTTCTACGAAAATTCGCCATATCATCAATTCATAACTATGCATACGATGAAAAATTTAAGGCTGATCTGATCAAGAATGATAAAGTTGAAAATGAAAATATGCACTACTTGCCTGAGTATGCTCTAAAAAAAATAAACTTTAAAAGTTATCTTAATTTAGCGAAAACCAGAGTATATAAATTAGAAGATGATGGAGGTATTGTCGAAATAACTGAGTTGTTTCGCTATATCGACGAAAAAGACTTTGACTTGAAAGCGTATACTAATCAACCGGAACTTGTTATTAAGAGCGATAGATTAGTGACAGATCTTCCTCCCAATACATTTACTGAGATCAATAATCAAGTACTCATTGCAGAAACGAATCGTCCTATCAGCAAAGAACAAAATAATCAATATCAGGTCATAGTACGACGAACGAATGCTTATAAATACGCTTATACGCCTGCTGCTCGTGATTTATTAACGGTGCTTTTATATCCTTCATCTGAGGTTGAACAGTTAGTGGATATCGTTCTAAAATCTATCGGCACCAGTCTGCAGAGAGTGAAAAATCGTTATGCTTTTTATTATCAAGCAGCGACAACGGAAATATTGAATAATTACCGAATAAGATTTTCTCAACAACACCCGATCTACTATGCCTGTCTGCACATGAGAAAAAATGATATGTACTATAAGCCCACCATTAAATATGCAGCTTCTAAATCTAATATTAAGCGTATGGTTGAGCAAGCACTTCCTAAAAAATCAATAATCTATGTTATGTCGGATACCGCAGACTTAAATTATTTCGATTTTCTAAGAAAAGATTATACCGTCTATCAATATTTTAATTTTCCAGAATTAAAAGCTCTGGTTTCGTGCAAAAACAGGGAACAAGTCGATAATGCAATGCTCTATGCCGTAGAGAAAAACATCTTAAAGTATGCCCATATTCAAATAATTTACAGACGCGGTAGACCGGATATCTTGTATACAAATCAATCATACAGTATACCTTGGCGGCATCGATTAATGGCCATCTATGATTATGTATTAAGTGATATTTTGACGACGAATTTTCTATACGGTAAAAAAAGAGACGGTAATATGCAATATATTAAAAGAATACTCGAAGATAAAGTTATTCACTAGAATTAGAAAACGATCTTTTATGTAAATATCAATATGGAAATAACAGAAGGTCACCGGTTCGACTGAGTCCCAAATGATGCCTTATTAAAAGTCAACTCATTTTATGCATATTTTATACTTCTCTGTTAAGCACTCATTTCGGCGTTAAGTGAACCACAATAATTGGGGTCAAAAGGTTCAAGATGCACCTAACCTATCCCAGATGGCGTGGCATCGTACAGTACAATCAAGTTCTATATACTATATAATATGCTGATAGCTATACATTAAATCTGATAGATACTTACTATATAGTGCAACAGGAGCATAATAGACTAGAAACTAAAAGAAGTTTGAACTTTTTTAGTACCTTTTTACTACTGACTTTGATGCTTGCCGTGTTATGGCAACCGGCGGTTGCGCAACCTTCGTTACCCGCTTGCACCCAGAACATACCAGATACTGATAACGACGGTGTGTCAGCCGCTACGGACATAGACAAAGACAATGATGGTCTAATAGAGCTGTGTAGCTTAGAGGGAGTGAATGCGATACGCCATCAGTTGGATGGTACTGGCTATAGAGCAGCTAGCGGTGGGGCTATTACAATGGCAGGTTGTCCTCAACAAGGTGGCTGTCGTGGCTACGAGTTGGTTCGCAGTTTAGACTTTGCAGATGCGCGCAGTTATGACAGCCGCTTTAACTTTAGTCGGAGGGTATGGTCGACAGGTCAAGGATGGCCATCAATAGGCACCTTCAATGCGGTATTTGAAGGTAATGGACATACGATATCTAACTTAATGATAAATGCAGACTTTGGTAATGATAGAGGTTTATTCAGTGCGACAGCTAACAATTCTAGAATCACTAATTTTGGTCTATTAAATGTAAATATTAGAGCACAGAGTATGGTGGGCAGTTTAGTCGGCAACAATGGGGGTAGTATCACGAACAGCTATGCAACCGGTAGTATGCCATCACGAGGTAGTGATGTAGGCGGTTTAGCCGGCATCAATAATGGTAGTATTACGAACAGTTATGTGACAGTTGATGTAGGAGGAAACGCTCAAAGAATAGGCGGATTAGTCGGCAACAATAGGGGCAGTATCACGAACAGCTATGCGACCGGTAATGTGAGTGGGATAATTGAATTTATAGGCGGATTAGCCGGTTTCAATGAAGGTACCATTGAGAACAGCTATGCGACTGGTAATGCGCAAGGGAACCGAGATATAGGCGCCTTAGTCGGCAACAATAGTGGCACCATTAGGGCCAGCTATGCAACAGGTAGTGTAACTGGGAGAACCTCCTCCGGCGGATTAGTCGGCGTTAATATTGCTGGTGAACTTAGAGGCGGCAGTCAGCGTCTATCCACTGGGGCACTGCAGTCGCCTACTGGCGCAACTGGTATATACAGTGCCTGGAGCACGACAAACTGGGATTTTGGTAATGCAACACAATCCCCAGCACTGAAATATGCCGTAGGATCCGATTCCAGCACCCCAGCCTGCGGTCGCGCCGGGCAACCTAGCTGCGGTAGTATATTGCGTGATCAATTTCCCCCAGTCTTTCTGGATAGTCTCACCGTGTTCAACGGCCTTCAATTGAATCCTAATTTTAATTCCCAGAGATTTGATTATGAAGTGGTGATTGATGATAGGACAGTCACTTCAGTAGAACTGCAAGCAATGGCGGCGGGTCAGTCTATTACCCTTCGTGGAGGTGGCATAGGAGAGGTAGCAGCCGTCAGTGACATCCGTCGAGATATTCCGCTAACCGGACCTGACGACATCCTCATTACAATTACAGTATCCGCAGATAGAATGGAGACGCGTGTCTATAATTTGTCTGTTCGCATAGAACTCGTTATATCACCCTCCTCGTGTATTTTGGCTCTAGACGATAATGATAACGACGGTGTGCCGAGAAATAGGGATGTAGACAAAGATAATGACGGTCTAATAGAAATCTGCGATTTAGAGGGATTGGATGCAATGCGCTATCAGTTGGACGGCACCGGCTATCGAGCGAGTACCATCTCACCCTTGATGCAGGAAGGCTGTCCAGAGGATGGCTGTCGTGGCTACGAGTTGGTTCGCAGTTTAGACTTTGGAGATACGAATAGTTATGACAGTCGGCGCCTTAATCCGGCATGGACAACAGGTGAAGGGTGGCTACCGATAGGCACATTCAATGCAGTATTTGAAGGTAACGGACATACGATATCTAACTTAATGATAGATCGACCTGCTGGTAGTGGGGTAGGTTTATTCGGTGACACACGCACCGATGCTAAAATTGCTAATATTGCTCTGTTCAATGCGGTTATCATCGGACGGCTTTGGGTAGGTGGTTTAGTCGGCGACAATAGGGGTGGTAGTATAACGAACAGCTATGCGATCGGTGCGGTGACGAGCAGTGGCCCGAGCAGTGGCAGTATAGGCGGCTTAGTCGGCTGGAATAGAGGGGGTACCATTACGAACAGCTATGCGGCGGTTGATGTTACCGGGAATAATCAGGTAGGCGGCTTAGTCGGCCGCAATGGTGATGGTAGTGCAGGTAGTATAACGAACAGCTATGCGACCGGTGCTGTGAATGCGCAATTGAATGCAGGTGGTTTAGTCGGCAGAAATGATGGGAGTATAACGAACAGCTATGCGACTGGTGCTGTGACTGTGACTGGTAATAATGTAGGCGGTTTAGTTGGCAGAAATCTCTCATCTGGTAGCATTACGGACAGCTATGCGACTGGTGATGCAACTGGTGATAGCAATGTAGGCCGCTTAGTCGGCTCCAATGAAGGCGGTAGTCCTACAAACAGTAGCGGTCTGTCCATTGACAAGCTGCGATCGCCTACTACGGCAACTGACATATATAGCGGATGGAATACTGCAAACTGGGATTTTGGTAGTGAAACACAAAACCCGAGACTCAGATATGTCGTGGGATCCGATCCCATGACCCCAGCCTGTGGTGGTGCCGGGCAACCTAGCTGCGGTAGTTTATTGGCGAATCAATTTCCCCCAGCCTTACTGGATAATCTAACCGTGTTAAACGACGGTCTGCAATTGAATCCTGATTTTGATCCGCAGACATTTAATTATGAAGTGGTGATTAATGAATTAATCCCTTCAGTAACACTGCAAGCAATGTCGATCGGGCAGACCATTACCATGAGTGGCGATAGGATAGGAGAAGAAACCGGCACCAATAACCTCCGTCAAGATATTCCGCTAACCGGACCTGACGACACCATCATTACGATTGCAGTATCCGAAGGTGGAAGAGAGACGCGTATCTACAATTTATCTATTCGCATAGAACTCGTTATAACACTCTCCTCGTGTGTTATGAACCTAGACGATACTGATGACGACGGTGTGCCGGCAGAAAGGGATATCGACAAAGACAATGATGGTCTAATAGAAATCTGCGATATAGAGGGATTGGATGCAATGCGCTATCAGTTGGACGGCACCGGCTATCGAGCGAATGTTATCGCCGACCTGATACAGGAAGGCTGTCCTGAGGGCGGCTGTCGTGGCTACGAGTTGGTGCGCAGTTTAGACTTTGCAGAGGCTAGCAATTATGATAGTGGAAGCATTAATGCGGCATGGACGGAGGGTACAGGATGGCTACCGATAGGCACTAGCAGTCAACGATTCGATGCGATATTTGACGGCAACGGAAATACGATATCTAACTTAATGATCGACAGACCTGACGAGGATAGTATAGGTTTATTCGGTGAAGCAGCTAACAATTCTACAATGACTAATGTCGGTCTGCTCGATGTAGATATCACAGGAAATAACAATGTGGGTGGTTTAGTCGGCAGCCATGATGGTCGTATAACGAACAGCTATATGACCGGTGATGTGACTGGCACCGAGCAGGTAGGCGGTTTAGTCGGCTGGAGTAGAGGGGCTACCATTACGAACAGCTATGCGGTGGGTGATGTGACCAGCGATGGTGAAAGGGTAGGTGGTTTAGTCGGTTGGAATAATGAGGGTCGTATAACGAACAGCTATTCGAGCGGTGCTGTGCATGGAACGAGTGAGGTAGGCGGTTTAGTCGGCGACAATAGAGGAGATATTACGAACAGCTATGCGGTGAGTGATGTGACCAGCGATGGTGGAAGGGTAGGCGGTTTAGTCGGTTGGAATAATGAGGGTCGTATAACGAACAGCTATGCGAGGGGTGCTGTGAGTGGAACGAGTGAGGTAGGCGGTCTAGTCGGCGACAATAGTGGCAATATTACGAACAGCTATGCGACTGGTATTGTGACTGGAACGAGTGAGGTAGGCGGTTTAGTCGGCGACAATAGTTCTTCTGGTAATATAACGAACAGCTATGCGACCGGTGCGGTGACAGGGACTGGTGATAATGTAGGCGATTTAGTCGGCCTCGATAATGATAGTACGCTAGGTAGTGAGCCTCTGTCCATTGGGCAACTGCAGATGCCCACTACGGCAACTGGTATATATATACAATGGAGTACGGCAGACTGGGACTTTGGTACTGAAACACAAGCTCCAATACTGAGATATGCTAGAGGTCTCGATCCCGACAACCCGGCCTGCGGTGTCGCTGGGCAACCTAGCTGTGGCAGTTTATTAGCTAATCAATTTCCTGGTATTTTGAACGATCTCATTGTGTCCGATAGTCTATTGGTGCCTGAGTTTAACCAACAGATACGGTTCTATGATGTGGCGGTTGGTGAGATGGTTACTTCAATAACACTGCAAGCGACGGCTACCTTGGGAAGTGTTATTACCATTCGTAGTGCTGGCATAGAAGCGCAAACTGGCACCCATGACATCAGTCAGAATATTCCGCTAACCGAAGATGGTGTCATCACGATTACGATTGAAGTGTCTGCGCCAGGAGAACAACCAACAGGAAATTACCTGTTGACCATTGTGCCAATAAATTTACCTGCTTGTACGCAAGACATACCAGATACTGATAACGACGGTGTGTTAGCAGCGATAGATATAGACAAAGATGGAGATGGGCTGATAGAACTGTGTAGCTTAGAAGGATTGGATGCCATGCGCTATCAGTTGGACGGCACCGGCTATCGAGCAAATAGCACCGCAACCTTGATAACGCTGGGTTGTCCTGAGGGTGGCTGTCGTGGCTACGAGTTGGCTCGCAGTTTAGACTTTGAAGAAGATGGCAGTTATGACAGTGGGCGCATTGACACGGCATGGACGACGGCTACAGGATGGCTACCAGTAGGTGATGATGTTCAGTCATTCAATGCGATATTTGACGGCAACAACCATACGATATCTAATCTGATGATAGATAGAGCTAGTAATAATATAGGTTTATTTGGTGTGACAGCTAACAATTCTACAATGACTAATGTCGGTCTGCTAGATGTAGATAACACCGGAGGTACTTATGTCGGCGGTTTGGTCGGTTTCAATGATGGCACCATTACCAACAGCTATGCGACCGGTGCTGTGACTGGGACTGGTAGTAGTGTAGGCGGTTTAGTCGGCAACAGTGGTAGTCGTATAACGAACAGCTATGCGATGGTTGCTGTGCGTGGAATAACTGAGGTAGGCGGTTTAGTCGGCTGGAGTAGAGGGCATACGATTACCGACAGCTATGCGACCGGTGAAGTGACAGGAGAGGGATCTGTAGGTGGTTTAGTCGGCTTCAATAGAAGTAGAATAACGAACAGCCACGCGATGGTTGAAGTGACTGGGATTGGTAATCGTGTAGGCGGTTTAGTCGGCTGGAATCTAGAGGGTGAAATAACGAACAGCCATGCGACCGGTGCTGTGGATGGGGACGAAAGTGTAGGTGGTTTAGTCGGTTCCAATGGCGATAGCATTACCGACAGCTATGCGACCGGTGCTGTGACTGGTAATGGTGATAATGTAGGCGGCTTAGTCGGCGACAATAGTTCTTCTGGCGGCATTATGAACAGCTATGCGACCGGTGCTGTGACTACTAGTGGTGATAATGTAGGCGGTTTAGTCGGCGACAATAGTTCTTCTGGTGGTATTACCGACAGCCATGCGACCGGTGCTGTGGATGGGGACGAAAATGTAGGCGGTTTAGTCGGTTCCAATGACGATAGCATTACGAACAGCTATGCGCTCGGTGCTGTGCGTGGTAATGGCGATAATGTAGGGGGTTTAGTCGGCGAAAATAGTTCTTCTGGTGACATTACCGACAGCCATGCGACCGGTGAGGTGAATGGAATAAATGAGGTAGGCGGTTTAGTCGGCAGCAATGAGGCTCGTATAACGAACAGCTATGCGACCGGTGATGCGACTGGCACCCAACAGGTAGGCGGTTTAATCGGCTGGAATAGAGAGGGCAGCATTACCAATAGCTATGCAACCGGTGATGTGACCGGCGATGGTGGAAGGGTAGGCGGTTTAGTCGGTTGGAGTAATGACGGTCGTATAACGAACAGCTATGCGCAGGGTGATGTGAGTGGCATAAATGAAGTAGGCGGTTTAGTCGGCTGGAATAGAGGGGGTAGCATTACCAACAGTTATGCGGTCGGTGATACGCAGGGGCAGACTGAGGTGGGCAGTTTAGTCGGCGACAATAGAGGAGATATTACCAACAGCTATGCGACCGGTGCTGTGACCGGGAATTATGAAGTAGGCGGTTTAGTCGGCGACAATAGAGGCAATATTACCAACAGCTATGCGACCGGTGCTGTGACCGGGATTGGTAGTAGGATAGGCGGTTTAGTCGGCGAAAATAGTTCTTCTGGTCAGATTACCAACAGCTATGCGACCGGTGCGGTGACCGGCAATGAACAGGTAGGCGATTTAATCGGCATAAATGATGGTAATATGGAAGACAGTCGCGCTTGGTCTATTGGCGAACTGCAGTCGCCGACGGCAGCAACTGGTATATATAGCGGATGGGATACTGCAGACTGGGGCTTCGGTAATCAATCGCAACTCCCGGCACTGAAATATACCCGCGGCCCCGATATCAATAACCCGGCCTGCGGTGTCGCTGGGCAACCTATCTGCGGCAGTCTATTATCTAATCAATTTCCTAGTCTTTTGGATACTCTCACGGTGTCTAATGGCCGATTGTTGCCTGAGTTTAACCAACAGATACGCGACTACACTGTGTTGGTGGGTGAAATCGCTACTTCAATAACAGTGCAAGCAACGGCTACTACGGGTAGTGTGATTACCATTCGTAGTGATGGCATAGAAGCGCGAACTGGCACCGATGAAATCAGTCAAAATATTCCTCTAAGCGCAGACGATGTCATTACGGTTGAAGTGTCTGCACCCGATGAAAGATCAACAGGAAGATACCTGTTGACCGTTGAGCGACTAAATTTACCCTTTTGTACGCAAAACCTAGCAGACACTGATGACGACGGTGTGTTAGCAGCCATAGATATAGATAAAGATGGCGATGGGCTGATAGAACTGTGTAGTTTAGAAGGCTTGGATGCGATACGCTATCAGCTCGACGGCAGTGGCTATCGGGCGAGTACCACCGCAACTCTGATAACGACCGGTTGTCCTGAGGATGGCTGTCGTGGCTACGAGTTGGTTCAGAGTCTAGATTTTGCAGAAGCTAGTAGTTATGACAGTGGGCGCGTGAATACGGCATGGACGACGGGAGCAGGATGGCTACCGATAGGCGGGTTATTTTTATTCAATGCGATATTTGAAGGCAACGGACATACGATATCTAATCTGATGATAGATAGATCTATTGATAATATAGGTTTATTTAGTAGGATAAGTTTTAATTTTGGTGGGACAGGTTTTAATTCTGAAATTGCTAATATCGGTCTGTTAAATGTGGTTATCATAGGAAATAATGATGTAGGCGGTTTAGTCGGCGACAATAGGGGGGGTAGTATTACAAACAGCTATGCGACCGGTGCTGTGACTGGTAATGGTGAGAATGTAGGCGGTTTAGTCGGCTTGAATGAGAACGGTAGTATAACGAACAGCTATGCGATGGTTGCTGTGACTGGGACTGGTGATAATGTAGGCGGTTTAGTCGGCAACAATAGGGGGGGTAGTATAACAAACAGCTATGCGACCGGTGAGGTGACTGGGACTGGGAACAATAATGTAGGCGGTTTAGTCGGCTTGGATGAGAACGGTAGTATTACAAACAGCTATGCGACCGGTGATGTGAGTGGAACGAGTGAGGTAGGCGGATTAGTCGGCGACAGTAGTGGTCGTATAACGAACAGCTATGCGACTGGTGATGTGAGAGGACAGGATAATGTAGGCGGTTTAGTCGGTATAAATCGGAGTAGCATAACGAACAGCTATGCGACCGGTGCTGTGAGAGGACAGGATGATGTAGGCGGTTTAGTCGGCTGGAATTTGTCAGGTAGTGTAACGAACAGCTATGCGATAGGTGCTGTGACTGGGATTCAAAGGGTAGGTGGTTTAGTTGGCGACATTAGAGAAGGTACCATTACGAACAGCTATGCGACCGGTGCGGTGACTGGGAATCAACAGGTAGGCGATTTAGTCGGCAACAATCAGCTTGGCAGTATAACGAATAGTAGCGAGCAGCCCATTGTAGAACTGCAGTCACCCACTACCGCAACGGGTATATACAGTGAATGGAGCACGGCAAACTGGGATTTCAGTAATACATTACAATCCCCAGCACTGAAATATACCAGCGGCCCCGATATGGATAACCCAGCGTGTGGTGTCGCTGGGCAACCTGACTGCGGCAGTTTATTAGCTAATCAATTTGCTAGTCTTTTGGATAATCTCACGGTTGCCAATGGGCTATTGATGCCTGAGTTTAATCCGCAGACATCGGACTACACTGTGGCGGTTGGTGATATCGCTAGTGCAATAACACTGCAAGCAATAGCTATGGATAAGTCTATTACCATTCGTATTAATGACACCGAAGAGCAAGTTGCCACCCATGCCATCAATCAAGATATTCCTATCACCGCAGACGATGTGATTACAATTGAGGTGTCTAATAGAGGAATTACAAAGAACTACCGGTTGACCGTTATGCCAGTCAATTTACCCGCTTGCACCCAGGATATACCAGACACGGATGACGACGGTTTGGTAGCGGGTATAGATATAGATAAAGATGGAGATGGGCTGATCGAACTGTGTAGCTTAGAAGGATTGGATGCGATACGCCATCAGTTGGACGGCACTGGCTATCGAGCGAGTACCACCGCAACTCTGATAACGGCAGGTTGTCCTGAGGGTAGCTGTCGTGGCTACGAGTTGGTGCGCAGTTTAGATTTTGAGCATACTGGTAGCTATGACAGTGGCAGCATTAATACGGCATGGACGATGGATGCAGGATGGTTGCCGATTGGCACTGCCGATCAACGATTTGCGGCAGTATTTCAAGGCAACGGCCATACGATATCTAACTTAATGATAGATAGATCTGCTGATAGCATAGGTCTATTCGGTGCAGTCATCAATTCTACAATGACTAATGTGGGTCTGTTAAATGTAGATATCACAGGAAATGATGATGTAGGTGGTTTAGTCGGCTTGAATGAGAACGGTAGTATTACAAACAGCTATGCGACCGGTGCTGTGAATGGGGTAATTGGTATAGGCGGTTTAGTCGGTTCGAATAATCAGGGTCGTATAACGAACAGCTATGCGACGGCTGATGTGACTGGGACTGCTCGGGTAGGCGGTTTAGTCGGCTGGAACAATGGTCGTATAACAAACAGCTATGCGACCGGTGATGTGAGAGGACAGGGGGATGATGTCGGCGGTTTAGTCGGTTACATGGGTGGTTTACTCGGTTCGAATAGAATTAGCATTACGAACAGCTATGCAACCGGTGATGTGAATGGGGGGGCAAGGGTAGGTAGTTTAGTCGGTTCCACAGGTGGTCTCATCAGTACAAATCCCAGTAGCATTACGAACAGCTATGCGACCGGTGATGTGATGGGGAATACAAATATAGGCGGTTTAGTCGGCTTCGAACAGTTTGGCAGTATAACGAATAGTAGTGAGCAGACCATTGAGAGACTGCAGTCACCGACTACGGCAACTGGTATATATGAACAATGGGATACTGCAGACTGGTACTTCGGTAATCAATCGCAATCCCCGGCACTGAAATATACCATCGGCCCCGACCTGAATAACCCGGCGTGTGGTGTCGCTGGGCAGCCTAGCTGCGGCAATTTATTAGCTAATCAAATTGCTATTCTTTTAGATAATCTGACGGTTGCCAATGGTCTATTGATGCCTGAGTTTAATCCGCAGATATTTGTCTACACTGTGGCGGTTGGTGGGATCGCTCGTGCAATAACACTGCAAACGACGGCTACTACAAATAGTGTGATTACCATTCGTGGTGCTGGCATAGAAGAGCGAGTCACCCATACCGTTGATCAAAATATTCCTATACCCGCCGACGGTGTGATTACGATTGAGGTGTCTGATGGAAGCACGCCAGAGAACTACCTGTTGACTGTTGTGTCAGTCAATCTACCCGCCTGTACGCAAAACCTAGCAGACACCGATGACGACGGTGTGTTAGCAGCCATAGATATAGATAAAGATGGCGATGGGCTGATAGAACTATGTAGCTTAGAAGGTTTGGATGCGATACGCTATCAGTTGGACGGGCGTGGCTATCGAGCAGCTAGTGGTGCGGACCTTATAACTCTAGGTTGCCCTGAGGGTAGCTGTCGTGGCTACGAGTTGGTGCGCAGTTTAGATTTTGACGATACGGGTAGCTATGACAGTGGCAGCGTTAATACGGCATGGACGATGGGTGCAGGATGGTTGCCGATTGGCGCTGGCGTTCAACTATTCGCGGCAATATTTGAAGGCAACCGCCATACGATATCTAACTTAATGATAGCTAGAGATACTGATGACCTAGGTCTATTCGGTGCAGCCGCCGATTCTAGCATGGCTAATGTGGGTCTGTTAAATGTAGATATCGAAGGAAATAGTGAGGTAGGCGGTTTAGTCGGCTTCAATAGAAATGGCACCATTACGAACAGCTATGCGACCGGTGCTGTGACTGGGAGCATTAATGTAGGCGGTTTAGTCGGTTGGAATAATCAGGGTCGTATAACGAACAGCTATGTGACGGCTGATGTGACTGCGTCTGGTGATAGGATAGGCGGTTTAGTCGGCATAAATAGTAACAATGGCAGTATAACGAACAGCTATGCGACTGGTAATGTGACTGGGACTGGTAATGAGACTGGGACTGGTGGTGATAGGGTAGGCGGTTTAGTCGGCGAAAATAGTGGCAGTATAACGAACAGCTATGCGACGGCTGATGTGACTGGGAATGGTGATAGGGTAGGCGGTTTAGTCGGCTTCAATAGTGATAGTATAACGAATAGCTATGCGACCGGTGATGTGACTGGGACTAGTAACAGGGTAGGTGGTTTAGTCGGCGAAAATAGTGGTCGTATAACGAACATCTATGCGACCGGTGATGTGACTGGGACTGATGATAGGGTAGGCGGTTTAGTCGGCATAAATAGTGGCAATGGCAGTATAACCAACAGCTATGCGACCGGTGCTGTGACTGGGACTGGGAGTAGTGTAGGTAATTTAGTCGGTCAAAATACTGCTTCTGCTCTTATAGCGAACAGCTATGCGAGCGGTATTGTGTCTACGAATCTTAATAGGATGAATTTAGTCGGCTTAAGCAGTGCTGGCGTAACGAATAGTAGCCGAAAGACCATTGAGGCACTGCAGTCACCGACTACGGCAACTGGCATATATTCACTATGGAGCACGGCAGACTGGGACTTCGGTGATCAATCGCAACTCCCGGCGCTGAAATATACCATCGGCCCCGACACGAATAACCCGGCATGTGATGTCGCTGGGCAACCTAGCTGCGGCAGTTTATTATCTAATCAAATTGCTATTCTTTTGGATAATCTCACGGTTGCCAATGGTCTATTGATGCCTGAGTTTGATCGACAAACATTCGTCTACACTGTGGCGGTTGGTGAGATCGCTAGTGCAATAACACTGCAAGCGACAGCTACTACAGATAGTGTTATTACCATTCGTAGTGCTGGCATAGAAGAGCGAGGCACCCATACCATTGATCAAAATATTCTTATCACCGTCGGCGATGTGATTACGATTGAGGTGTCTGATGGAAGCACAACAGAGAACTACCTGTTGACCGTTGAGCCAGTCAATTTACCCGCTTGTACGCAAAACCTAGCAGACACCGATGACGATGGTGTATTAGCGGGTATAGATATAGATAAAGACGGCGATGGGCTGATAGAACTATGTAGCTTAGAAGGATTGGATGCGATACGCCATCAGCTGGACGGCACCGGCTATCGAGTAGCTAGCACTGCAACCTTGATAACATCAGGTTGTCCTGAGGGAAGCTGTCGTGGCTACGAGTTGGTTCGCAGTTTAGATTTTGACGATACCAGTAGCTATGATAGTGGCAGCATTGATACAGCATGGACGATGGATGCAGGATGGTTGCCGATTGGCACTGCCGCGCAACCATTCGCGGCAGTATTTGAAGGCAACGGCCATACGATATCTAACTTAATGATAAATAGAAATACACCTGCTGATAACAACATAGGTCTATTCAGTTCAGCCAGAAATTCTAGAATGATTAATGTGGGTCTGTTAGATGTAGATATCAGCGGAGATAATCAGGTAGGCGGTTTAGTCGGCGACAATACCGGGGGTACCATTACGAATAGCTATGTGACCGGTGCTGTGACTGGGAACCTTAATGTAGGCGGTTTAGCCGGCCGCATTGGTAGACTTTCTAGTATTGCAAACAGCTATGCGACCAGTGCTGTAAGCGGGGCAGGTGAGGTAGGCGGTTTAGTAGGCATCAATTTCGGGAGTGGGAGTCGTATAACGAACAGCTATGCGACTGGTGCTGTGACTGGCACTGGTGATCGGGTAGGCGGTTTAGTCGGTGAAATTTTTGGTGCTGGTAGTATTACGAACAGCTATGCGACTGGTGCTGTGAGTGGGCAGGATAATGTAGGCAGTTTAGTCGGCAGTAATGATAACAATGGCAGTATTACAAACAGCTATGCGGCCGGTGCTGTGACTGGTAGTGGTGATAATGTAGGCGGTTTAGTCGGCAACAATCAGCGTGACAGCATAACGAATAGTAGCCAACAGACCATTGCCAGACTGCAGATGCCCACGACAGCAACTGGTATATACAGTCTATGGAGTACTGCCAACTGGGACTTCGGTAGCGCATCGCAATCCCCGGCGCTGAAATATACCCGTGGCCCCGATGGCAACAACCCGGCATGTGGTGTCGCTGGGCAACCTAGCTGCGGCAGTTTATTAGCGAATCAATTTGCTATTTTTTTGAATAATCTCACGGTGCCCGACGGTCTATTGTCGCCGGAGTTTAACCCGCAGAGATTGGTCTACGATGTGGTAGTTGCTGGGATGGCTAGTTCAATAACACTGCAAGCGACGGCTACTACAAGTAGTGTTATTACCATTCGTAGTGATGGCATAGAAGCGCGAACTGGCACCCGTGACATCAGTGAAAATATTCCTCTAACCGACGGTGTTGTCACCCTGATTACGATTGAAGTGTCTGAGGGAAGAACGCCGAAGATCTATAGGTTGACCGTTTTTTCAGGAATACCCGCTTGTACGCAAGTCATAATGGATACGGATGACGACGGTGTAACGGTTCTAGATATAGATAAAGATGGAGATGGGCTGATAGAACTGTGTAGCTTAGAAGGATTGAATGCTATGCGCTATCAGTTGGACGGTAGTGGCTATCGAGCAAATAGTGCTGCAACCTTGATAACGAGAGGTTGTCCTGACGGTGGCTGTCGTGGCTACGAGTTGGTGCGCGGTTTAGACTTTGAGGATACGGGTAGCTATGACAGTGGCAACATTAATGCGGGATGGACGACAGGTCAAGGATGGCTACCGATAGGAGAGGTAGATAACGGTTTCAATGCGATATTTGACGGCAACAACCATACGATATCTAATCTGACGATAGATAGGCCTGCTAATGTTAGGATAGGTCTATTTGGTGTGACAGCTACCAATTCTACAATGACTAATGTGGGTCTGTTAGATGTAGATATCAGAGGAGGGGGTAATGTAGGTGGTTTAGTCGGCTTCAGTGAGGGTCGTATAACGAACAGCTATGCGACCGGTGATGTGACTGGGACTAGTAACAGGGTAGGCGGTTTAGTCGGCTTCAATGAAGAGGGTAGTATAACGAACAGCCATGCGACCGGTGCTGTGCATGGGAATCTACAGGTAGGCGGTTTAGTTGGCTTCAATGGTTTTTTTAATACTGCCAACATTAGGAACAGCTATGCGACCAGTGTTGTGACAGGAAATAACGAGGTAGGTGGTTTAGTCGGCAACAATTTTTTGGGTAGTATAACGGACAGCTATGCGACCGGTACTGTGACTGGGAATGGACGGGTAGGCGGTTTAGTCGGCAACAACGGTGATGTTATAATAAACAGCTATGCGACCGGTGCTGTGACTAGTGATGGTGGTAATCAGATAGGCGGTTTAGTCGGCTTCAGTGTGGGTCGTATAACGGACAGCTATGCGACCGGTGCTGTGGAAGGAAATAATGAGGTAGGCGGTTTAGTCGGCTTCAGTGAACAGGGGAGTAGAAGGAGTATAACGAACAGCTATGCGACCGGTGCTGTGGAAGGAAATAATGAGGTAGGCGGTTTAGTCGGCGACAATAGAGTAAATATTACAAACAGCCATGCGACAGGGAATGTGATAGGATCTTCCAGGTCAGGCGGTTTAGTCGGCAACAATGGTTTGTTGGTTAGTGCCAACATTAGGAACAGCTATGCGACCGGTGCTGTGACAGGAAATAACGAGGTAGGCGGTTTAGTCGGCTTCAATTTTGACGGTGATCTAACGAACAGCTATGCGACGGGTGCTGTAACTGGGATTGGTAGTAGTACTAGGATAGGCGGTTTAGTCGGCACAGCTCTTGATGATATAACGAACAGCTATGCGACCGGTGATGTTATGGGAAATGATCGGGTAGGCGGTCTAGTCGGCAAAAATTTTGCTATTATAAGGAACAGCTATGCGACGGGCAATGTGATGGGGGATGAACTGGTAGGCGATTTCGTCGGCGACAATGACGAAGATGATGATATTAGAAACAGTTTCGCTCTGTCTATTGCGAGACTGCAGATGCCCACGGCAGCAGATGGCATATATAGCCAATGGAGTACTAACAACTGGGACTTCGGTAATGCATCGCAATCCCCAGCACTGAAATATACTCGTGGACCCGATGGCAACAACCCGGCTTGCGGTGTCGCTGGGCAACCTAGCTGTGATAGTTTATTACCCAATCAATTTCTTGTTTTTTTGGATAATCTCACCGTGTCCGATGGTCAATTGACGCCTGCGTTTGATCCGCAGACATTGGACTACACTGTGGTGGTGGATGAGATGGTTACTTCAATAACACTGCAAGCCATGGCGGCGAACCAGTCTATTACCATTCGTAGTGATGGCATAGAAGCGCGAACTGGCACCAGTGACATCAGTCAAAATATTCCTCTAAACGAAGGGGGTGTTATCACGGTTACGATTGAAGTGTCTGGGGGAAGAGGGACGACGATCTACATGTTGACCGTTGCGTCAACTGCGTCAATCAATCTACCCGCTTGTACGCAAGCCATAACGGATACCGATGGCGACGATGCATCAGTGATAGATATAGATAAAGATGGTGATGGTCTGATAGAACTGTGTAGCTTAGAGGGATTGGATGCGATACGCCATCAGCTAGACGGCACCGGCTATCGAGCAGATAGCAGCGCGGGCATTATAATATTAGGCTGTCCTGACGATGGCTGCCGTGGCTACGAGTTAGTGCGCAGTTTAGACTTTGAAGAAGCTGCTAGCTATGACAGTGGGAGCATTAATACGGCATGGACGATGGGTGCAGGATGGCTACCAATAGGAGGGGTAAATAACAGTTTCAATGCAATATTTGACGGCAACAGCCATACGATATCTAACTTAATGATAGCTAGACCTGTTACTGATAGGATAGGTCTATTCGGTGCAACCGGCACCAATGCTAGCATGATTAATGTGGGGCTGCTCAATGTGGTTATCATGGGAAATAATCTTGTGGGCGGTTTAGTCGGCGACAATAGAGGAAATATTACGAACAGCCATGCGACCGGTGCTGTGAGAGGAAATAACGAGGTAGGCGGTTTAGTCGGCTTCAATGCTAGTCGTATAACGCGCAGCTATGCGACCGGTGAAGTGACTGGGACTGGTGGTGATAGAGTAGGCGGATTAGTCGGGCAAAATAACTCTAATATAACGAACAGCCATGCGACCGGTGAAGTGACTGGGACTGGTGCTAGAGTAGGCGGATTAGTCGGGCAAAATAACTCTAATATAACGAACAGCCACGCGACCGGTGCTGTGACTGGGACTACTAATAATGTAGGCGGTTTAGTCGGCTTTAGTGTGGGTCGTATAACGAACAGCTATGCGATGGGTGCTGTGAGAGGAAATAGCGAGGTAGGCGGATTAGTCGGGCAAAGTAATTCTAATATAACGAACAGCTATGCGACCGGTGAGGTGACTGGGACGGGTAATAGTAGTAGTGTAGGCGGTTTAGTTGGCATCAATAGGAGTCGTATAACGAACAGCTATGCGACCGGTGATGTGGGAGGGCGGTCTAGTGTAGGCGGTTTAGTCGGCAGAAATGCACTCTTAAATGTCTCTGCTAGCCGCATTACGAACAGCTATGCGACCGGTGATGTTACAGGGATTAATCAGGTAGGCGGTTTAGTCGGCAGCAATGATAGGAGTTTTATAACGAACAGCTATGCGACCGGTGCTGTGAGAGGAAATAACAATGTAGGCGATTTAGTCGGCTTGGATAATATTGGTAGTATTACAAATAGTAAGGGGCTGTCGATTAGGGAACTTCAGATGCCCACGGCAGCAACCGGCATATATAGCGAATGGAGTACTGACAACTGGGATTTTGGTAATACATTACAAGCCCCAATACTCAAATATACCAGAGGTCCCGACAGCCGGGCTTGCGATGTCGCTGGACAACCCAGCTGCGATAGCCCCTTAGCGGATCAATTCGTTAGTCCTTTGGATGGTCTCACGGTGTCCGGTGGTATATTGGCGCCTGAGTTTAATCCACAGATATCGGACTACATTGTGGCGGTTGAAGAGTCTGTCGCTTCAATAACACTGCAAGCCATGGCTGCAGGTAGTGTTATTACCATTCGTAGTGCTGGCATAGACGAACAAACTGGCACCAATGACATCAGTCAAAATATTCCTATTACTGCAGGCGATGTCACCACGATTACGATTGTAGTGTCTGCTCCAGATGGCAGAGCGGCAGGACGCTACATGTTGACCGTTGTATCAACCAATTTATCTGCTTGTATTCGCGAC
This sequence comes from Chromatiales bacterium, assembly GCA_014323925.1. Taxonomy (NCBI): domain Bacteria; kingdom Pseudomonadati; phylum Pseudomonadota; class Gammaproteobacteria; order Chromatiales; species Chromatiales bacterium. The sequence goes on from JACONC010000008.1 coordinate 34,912, forward strand.
CTAGCGGATACGGATAACGACGGTGTGCCAGCGATTATAGATATAGACAAGGATAATGATGGTCTCATAGAAATCTGTGATTTAGAAGGATTAGATGCGATACGCTATCAGCTCGACGGCACTGGCTACCGGGCAAATAGCACTGCAACCTTGATAACGATAGGTTGTCCTACGCGAGGCTGTCGTGGCTACGAGTTGGTGCGCAGTTTAGACTTTGAACAAGCGGACAGCTATGACAGTGGGCGTATCAATACGACCTGGACGATGGATGCAGGATGGCTGCCGATCGGCACTCGCACACAACCATTCGCTGCAGTATTTGAAGGTAACGGACATACGATATCTAACTTAATGATAGATCAACCTGTTGGTAGTAGGGTAGGTTTATTCGGTGGCACAAACACCGATGCTAAAATTGCTAATATTGGTCTGCTCAATGTGGATATCATCGGACAGCAGCGGGTAGGTGGTTTAGTCGGCGACAATGAGGGTCGTATAACGAACAGCTATGCGACCGGTGCGGTGACCGGCAGTGGCACGCAAAGTGGCAGTATAGGCGGTTTAGTCGGCTGGAATACAAGGGGTACCATTACGAACAGCTATGCGACGGTTGATGTTACCGGGCATAATCAGGTAGGTGGCTTAATCGGCCGCAATGGTGATAGCCGCATGAGTGATAGTGGTGTAGGTATAGGTAGTATAACGAACAGCTATGCGACCGGTGCTGTGACTGGGCAATTGAATGCGGGTGGTTTAGTCGGCTTTAATAGTGTTGGGAGTATAACGAACAGCTATGCGACCAGTGCTGTGCGTGACAATGGTAATAATGTAGGCGGTTTAGTTGGCAGAAATTCCTCATCTGCTAGTATTATGAACAGCTATGCGACCGGTGAGGTGACAGGGAATGAAAGGGTAGGCGATTTAGTCGGTTTGAATGAAGGCGGTAGTCCTACAAACAGTCGCGATCTGTCTATTGCAGAACTGCAGATGCCCACGGCAGCAATCGGCATATATAGCCAATGGAGTACTGCCAACTGGGATTTCGGTAATCAGTCGCAATCCCCGGCGCTGAGATATACCAGCGACGTCGATGGCAGGGCATGCGGTGTCGCTGGGCAACCTAGCTGCGGCAGTTTATTATCTGATCAATATCCCAGTCTTTTGAATAGTCTTGCGGTGTTCAATGGTCTATTGTTGCCTGAGTTTGATCCGCAGACACTGGTCTACGATGTGGCGGTTGATGAGACGGTCGATTCAATAACACTGCAAGCAATGGCTGAGGACAAATCTATTACCATTCGTAGTGATGGCATAGACGAGCAAACCACCACGGGTACTATCAGTCAAGATGTCTCTCTAAGCGAAGACAGTGACACCCTGATTACGATTGAAGTGTCTGATAGAAGAACAGCAAACGGCATCTACCGGTTGACCGTTAGGCGAATAATTCTACCCGCCTGCACGCAAGACCTAGCAGACACCGATGACGACGCTGCATCAGCAGCGATAGATATAGATAAAGATGGGGATGGTCTAATCGAACTGTGTAGCTTAGAGGGATTGGATGCGATACGCCATCAGCTCGACGGGCGTGGCTATCGTGCAGATAGCGATGCGGACCTTATAACGGTAGGTTGTCCTGACGGTGGCTGCCGTGGCTACGAGTTGGTTCGCAGTTTAGACTTTGCAGAAGCTGCTAGCTATGACAGTGGAAGCATCAATACGACCTGGACGATGGATGCAGGATGGCTGCCGATCGGCACGAGCGCGCAACCATTTGATGCGGTATTTGACGGCAACAGCCATACGATATCTAACTTAATGATAGATAGACCTGATGATGAAAGGATAGGTCTATTCGGTGCAACAGGCACCAATTCTAACATGACGAATGTCGGGCTGCTCAATGTAGATAATACAGGAAATGATTTTGTCGGCAGTTTAGTCGGCAGAAATGATGGGAATGTCACGAACAGCCATGCGACCGGTGATGTGATGGGAAATATACGGGTAGGCGGTTTAGTCGGCGAAAATGCAGGTAGTATAACGAGCAGCCATGCGACGAGTGCTGTGAATGGGAATCGGCGAGTAGGTGGTTTAGTCGGCAGAAATGATGGGCGTATAACGAACAGCCATGCGACCGGTAATGTAACTGAGCGTATGAACGGTGATGATCTACTAGGCGGTTTAGTGGGTGTCAATGGCAGTGAGGGTACTATTACAAATAGCTATGCGACCGGTAATGTGTTAGGAACTACGAATCCAGGCGGTTTAGTCGGCTTCAATGAAGGGAGTATAACGAACAGCTATGCGACCGGTGATGTGCGTAGTGTGGGTGGGAGCACTTTTGCAGGGGGGTTAGCCGGCTCAAATAATGGAACGATAACGAGCAGCTATGCTAGAGGTGATGTGGCTGGGGTTCAATGGATAGGCGGTTTAGTCGGCCAAAATAGTTCTTCTGGTAGTATAACGAACAGCTATGCGACCGGTGAGGCGAGAGGTTTCGAAGTAGGCGGTTTAGTCGGCTTGAATCAGGGTAGTATAACGAACAGCTATGCGACCGGTGAGGTGAATGGACAGTTAGGCACTTTAGTCGGCACCAATGAGGTTAGTACTCCAAGCAGTCGCGCTTTGTCGATTAGGCAACTGCAGATGCCCACTACGGCAACTGATATATACGAACAATGGAGTCCTGACAACTGGGACTTCGGTACTGCAACACAAGCCCCAATACTGAGATATGCTAGAGGTTCCGATCCTGCCAACCCAGCCTGCGGTGTCGCTGGACAACCCAGCTGCGGTAGTCCATTGACGGATCAATTTAATCTGTTGGATAGCCTCACGGTATCCAACGGTCTATTGACATCTGAGTTTAACGCACAGACATCGGACTACACTGTGTTGGTGGCTGCGACTGTTGACTCAATAACACTGCAAGCCATCGCTGACGACCGGTCTATTATCATTCGTAGTACTGGCATAGACGAGCAAGTGAGCACTGATACCATCACGCAAGTTGTTCCTATTACTGCAGGCGGTGTCACCACGATTACGATTGTCGTGTCTGCCCCAGATGGCAGAAGGGCAAGCAACTACCTGTTGACCGTTGAATCAATCAATTTATCTGCTTGTATTCGCGACCTAGCGGATACTGATGACGACCGTTTTCCAGCGGTGATAGATATAGACAAGGATAATGATGGTCTAATAGAAATCTGCGATTTAGAAGGATTGGATGCGATACGCTATCAGCTCGACGGGCGTGGCTATCGAGCAGGTAGGAGTATCGACCTGATAACGGTAGGTTGTCCGGTAGATGGCTGTCGTGGCTACGAGTTGGTGCGCAGTTTAGACTTTGCCGAGGCTGACAGCTATGACGCTGACAGCTATGACAGTGGGCGTATCAATACGGAATGGACGATGGGTGCAGGATGGCTGCCGATTGGCACTAGTGCGCAACCATTTGATGCAGTATTTGACGGCAACGGCCATACGATATCTAACTTAATGATAAATAGACTTGCTGATGATAGGATAGGTTTATTCGGTGCAACAGGCACCAATGCTAAAATGACTAATGTGGGTCTGTTCAATGTAGATATAACTGGACAGCAGCAGGTAGGCAGTTTAGTCGGCATCAATACGGGTAGTATAACGAACAGCTATACGACCGGTGAGGTCAGTGGGAATAATAGTGTAGGCGGTTTAGTCGGTTCCAATGGCGGTAGCATTACGAACAGCTATGCGACCAGTGATGTGCCAGGGCAGAGCAGTAATGTAGGCGGTTTAGTCGGATTCAATGAGGGTCGTATAACGAACAGTTATGCGACCGGTGATGTGCGTGGGAATGATAGTGTAGGCGGTTTAGTCGGCGGAAATATTAGAAATATAACGAACAGCTATGCGACCGGTGATGTGACTGGAAGTGCAGACTTAGGTAGCCTAGTCGGCTTCAATTTCTCATCTGCTAGTATTATGAACAGCTATGCGACCGGTGAGGTGAATGGACAGTTAGGCACTTTAGTCGGCGGCAATGACGGTAGTTTGCCAAACAGTCTGCATCGGTCGATTGCACAACTACAGATGCCCACGGCAGCAACCGGCATATATAGCGAATGGAGTACTGCCAACTGGGATTTCGGTAATCAGTCGCAATTCCCGGCGCTGAGATATACCAGCGGAGCCGATCCTGATAATCCGACCTGTGGTAATGCTGGACAACCTAACTGTGGTCAGTTATTAACCAATCAATTTCCCGGTTTTTTGAATAGTCTTGTGGTGTTCAATGGTCTATTGTTGCCTGAGTTTAATCCGCAGAGATTGATCTACGATTTGGCGGTTAGTGAGACGGTTGATTCAATCACACTGCAAGCAACAGCTACTCCAGATAGTGTTATCACCATTCGTAGTGATGGCATAGGCGAGCAAGCAACCACGGGTACTATCAGTCAAGATGTTCCTTTAACTGGAGATAGTGACATCCTGATTACGATAGAAGTTTCTGATGGAAGAACGGTGAGCGACTACATCTACAGGTTGGCCGTTGTGTCAATAGATTTACCCGCCTGCACGCAGGACCTAGCGGATACCGATGACGACGCTACACCAGCGATTGTCGATATAGATAAAGATGGCGATGGTCTGATAGAGCTGTGTAGCTTAGAGGGGCTGGATGCAACACGCCATCAGCTTGACGGGCGTGGCTATCGCGCAGATAGCGGTGCGGACATGATAACGATAGGTTGTCCGGTAGATGGCTGTCGTGGCTACGAATTGGTTCAAAGTTTAGACTTTGACGATGCTGACAGCTATGACAGTGGAAACATTGATATGGAATGGACGGCGGGTGCAGGATGGACGCCGATCGGCACGAGCGCACAACGATTCGCTGCAGTATTTGAAGGCAACGGTCATACGATATCTAACTTAATGATAGATAGACCTGATAGTGAGATAGGTTTATTCGGTGCGACAGGCAACAATTCTACAATGGCTAATGTCGGGCTGCTAGATTTAGATAACACAGGAAATAGTTTAATCGGCGGTTTAGTCGGCAGCAATGATAGGGGTACAATAACGAACAGCTATGTGACCGGTGAGGTGACGGGTGATGTGGCGAGGAATAGTAGCTGGGTAGGTGGTTTAGTCGGCTTAAATACCGGTAGTATAACGAACAGCTATGCGATGGTTGATGTGACTGGGAATGGTAGTTGGGTAGGTGGTTTAGTCGGCAGCAATCAGGGTCGTATAACGAACAGCTATGCGATCGGTGAGGTGACTGGGAATGATACTTGGGTAGGCGGTTTAGTCGGCTTGAATAACGCTGTTATAACGAACAGCTATGCGATGGTTGATGTGAGAGGATCATCTGAGGTAGGCGGTTTAGTTGGCGAAGGAGGGTCTAGATCTAGTATAACGAACAGCTATGCGACTGGTGCGGTGACTGGGAATGAACGGGTAGGCGGTTTAGTTGGCGAAAATAACTTTAATATAAGGAACAGCTATGCGACCGGTGGAGTGACTGGGAATGAACAGCTAGGCGGTTTAGTCGGCTTGAATAACTCAATGATAACGAACAGCTATGCGACCGGTGATGTGGCAGGACAAGGGAGAGGGAGTAATGTAGGCGGTTTAGTCGGCGACAATGTGGGTAGTATAACGAACAGCTATGCGACTGGTGCGGTGACTGGGAATGATATTGTAGGCGGTTTAGTTGGCGAAAATAGTGCTTCTGGTAGTATAACGAACAGCTATGCGACCGGTGCGGTGACTGGGACTGGTGATAATGTAGGCGATTTAGTCGGCACCAGTGAGGTTAGTACTCCAAGCAGTCGCGCTTTGTCGATTAGAGAACTGCAGATACCCACTATGGCAACTGATATCTATGAACAATGGAGTGCGGCAGATTGGGACTTTGGTAATCAATTTCAATCCCCGATACTCAGATATACGGCAGGTTCCGATCCCAACAACCCGTTCTGCGGTGTCGCTGGACAACCCAGCTGCGATAGTCCATTGACCGATCAATTTAATCTGTTGGATAGTCTCACGGTGTCCGATGGTTTATTGACACCCGAGTTTAATCTGCGGACATCGGACTACACTGTGCTGGTTGATGGGATTGTCGATTCAATAACACTGCAAGCAACGGCTGACAACCGCTCTATTACTATTCGTAGTGATGGCATAGACGAGCAAGTGAGCACTGATACCATCACGCAAGTTGTTCCTATTACTGCAGGCGGTGGCACCACGATTACGATTGAAGTGTCTGCCCCAGATGGCAGAAGGACAAGCAACTATATGTTGACCGTTGAATCAATCAATTTATCTGCGTGCATTCGCGACCTAGCGGATACCGATGATGACCGTTTCCCAGCGGTAATAGATATAGACAAGGATAATGATGGTCTCATAGAAATCTGCGATTTAGAAGGATTGGATGCGATACGCTATCAGCTCGACGGGCGTGGCTATCGAGCAAATAGCACTGCAACCTTGATAACGACAGGTTGTCCTATGACAGGCTGTCGTGGCTACGAGTTGGTGCGCAGTTTAGACTTTGAACAAGCGGGCAGCTATGACAGTGGGCGCATCAATACGGCATGGACAACAGGTGAAGGATGGCTGCCGATTGGCACGAGTACGCAACCATTCGCTGCAGTATTTGAAGGCAACGGTCATACGATATCTAACTTAATGATAGATAGACCTGCTACGGATAGAATAGGTCTATTCGGTGCAACAGGCACTGATGCTAAAATGACTAATGTGGGTCTGTTCAATGTGGTGATCATCGGACAGCAGTGGGTAGGCAGTTTAGTCGCCATCAACAGTGGTAGTATAACGAACAGCTATGCGACCGGTGAGGTGAGTGGACGGAATATTGTAGGCAGTTTAGTCGGTTCCAATGGCGGTAGCATTACGAACAGCTATGCGACGAATGATGTTTCAGGGCAGGGGAATAATGTAGGCGGTTTAGCCGGCTTCAATGAGGGTCGTATAACGAACAGCTATGCGACCGGTGATGTGACCAGCGATGGTCGCAGAGTAGGCGGTTTAGTCGGCGGAAATAATAGGGAGATAACGAACAGCTATGCGACCGGTGATGTGAGTGGAAGTGCAGACTTAGGTAGCTTAGTCGGCCGTAATTTCTCATCTGGTCGTATTATCAACAGCTATGCGACCGGTGATGTGAATGGACGGTTAGGTGCTTTGGTCGGCGCAAATGAGAATGGTGATGGCATTACAAACAGTCGGCATCTGTCCATTGCAGAGCTACTACAGTCACCTACCATGGCAACCGATATATATGCACAATGGGATACTGCAGACTGGGATTTCGGTAATCAGTCGCAATTCCCGGCGCTGAGATATACCAGCGGCGCCGATCCTGATAATCCGACCTGTGGTAATGCTGGACAACCTAACTGTGGCAGTTTATTAACTGATCAATTCCCTAGTTTCTTGAATAGTCTTGTGGTGTCCGACGGTCTATTGTTGCCTGAGTTTGATCCGCAGACATTGGTCTACACTGTGGCGGTTGATGAGACGGTTGATTCAATAACACTGCAAGCAACGGCTACTCCAGATAGTGTGATTACCCTTCGTAGTGATGGCATAGACCAGCAAACAACCACAGATACTATCAGTCAGGATGTGCCTCTAAGCGGCGATAGTGACACCCTGATTACGATTGAAGTGTCTGATTTAAGAACGGCAAACGGCGACATCTACAGGTTGACCGTTGAGCGAATAATTCTACCCGCCTGTACGCAAGACCTAGCAGACACCGATGACGACCGTGTGCCAGCAGCGATAGATATAGATAAAGATGGTGATGGTTTGATAGAACTGTGTAGCTTAGAGGGGTTGGATGCGACACGCCGTCAGCTCGACGGGCTTGGCTATCGCGCCGATAGCGATGCAGACCTTATAACGGTAGGTTGTCCGGTAGATGGCTGTCGTGGCTACGAGTTGGTGCGCAGTTTGGATTTTGCAGAGACTGACAGTTATGACAGTGGGCGCATCAATACGACCTGGACGATGGCTGCAGGATGGCTACCAATCGGCACGAGCGCGCAACGATTCGCTGCAATATTTGACGGCAACGGTCATACGATATCTAACTTAATGATAGATAGACCTGCTACGGATAGCATAGGTCTATTCGGTGCAACAGGCATCCATTCTAGTATGACGAATGTCGGGCTGCTCAATGTAGATAACATAGGAAATGATAATGTGGGCAGTTTAGTCGGCGAAAACACCGGTGGTATAACGAACAGCTATGCGATGGGTGCTGTGACTGGGCGTACTAGGGTAGGCGGTTTAGTCGGCTGGAGTAGAGGGGGTGACATAACGAACAGCTATGCGACCGGTGATATGGATGGAGATGATAGTGTAGGCGGTTTAGTCGGCGAAAATAGTGATGATGGTCGTATAACGAACAGCTATGCGATCGGTGCAGTGACTGGCAACAATGATCAAGTGGGCGGTTTAGTCGGCGACAATGCGGGTAGTATAACGAACAGCTATGCGACCGGTAATGTGGATGGGGATGAACTGGTAGGCGGTTTAGTCGGCAACAATGCGGGTAGTATAACGAACAGCTATGCGACCGGTGCGGTGACAGGGACTGGTGATATGGATGGGGATGGTAGCTTAGGCGGTTTAGTCGGTGAAAATAGTTCTGCTGGTAGTATAACGAACAGCTATGCGAGCGGTGCTGTGAATGGACAGTTAGGCACTTTAGTCGGCACCAATGAGGGTAGTATTACTCTAAACAGTCGCGCTTTGTCGATTACAGAACTGCAGATGCCCACTACGGCAACTGGTATCTATGAACAATGGAGTACGGCAGACTGGGATTTTGGTACTGCAACACAAGCCCCAATACTGAGATATGCTAGAGGTCCCGATCCCGATAACCCAGCCTGCGGTGTCGCTGGACAACCCAGCTGCGGTAGCCCATTGGCGGATCAATTGAATCTATTGGATAGTCTCACGGTGTCCGATGGTCTGTTGACACCGGAGTTTAATCCACAGACATCGGACTACACTGTGTTGGCTTCAGGGACTGTCGATTCAATAACACTGCAAGCCATGGCTGACAATCAGTTTATTACCATTCGTAGTGATGGCATAGGAGAGCAAACCACCTTTAATACCATCAGTCAAGTTGTTCCTATTACTGCAGGCGGTGGCACCACGATTACGATTGTCGTGTCTGCCGCAGATGGCAGAAGGACAAGCAACTACCTGTTGACCGTTGAATCAATCAATCTATCTGCTTGTATTCGCGACCTAGCGGATACCGATGACGACCGTTTCCTAGCGGTGATAGATATAGACAAGGATAATGATGGTCTGATAGAGATCTGCGATTTAGAAGGATTGGATGCGATACGCTATCAGCTCGACGGGCGTGGCTATCGCGCAGGTAGCAGTATCGACCTGATAACGGTAGGTTGTCCTGACGAGGGCTGTCGTGGCTACGAGTTGGTGCGCAGTATAGACTTTGAACAAGCGGACAGCTATGACAGTGGAGACATCAATACGGCATGGACGACAGATGCGGGATGGCTACCGATCGGCACGAGCGCGCAACCATTCGCTGCAGTATTTGAAGGCAACAGCCATACGATATCTAACTTAATGATAGATAGACCTGCTACTGGTAATGAAATAGGTTTATTCGGTGAGACAGCTAATAATTCTAGAATAACGAATGTCGGCATGCTAGATGTAGATAACATAGGAAGTACTCATGTGGGCAGTTTAGTTGGTTTCAATAACTCTATTATAACGAACAGCTATGCGACCGGTGCTGTGAATGGGGTTACGTCTGCAGGTGGTTTAGTCGGCCGCAATGAGGATGGTAGTATAACGAACAGCTATGCGGCAGTTGATGTGGGAGTGCGGAATAATATAGGCGGTTTAGTCGGCGAGAATAGAGGTCGTATAACGAACAGCTATGCGACCGGTGATGTGACGGGGATTAGAGATGTAGGTGGCTTAGTCGGTTTAAATAATACTGGTGGTAGTATAACGAACAGCTATGCGACCGGTGCTGTGACTGGGAATTTACAGGTAGGTGGTTTAGTCGGCGACAATAGAGTAAATATAACGAACAGCTATGCGACCGGTGCTGTGAATGGACAGTCAGGCACTTTAGTCGGCAACAATATGGGTAGTATAACAGATAATAGTAAGCATCTGTCCATTATGGAACTGCAGATGCCCACGACAGCAACCGGCATATATAGCGAATGGAGTACGGCAGACTGGGATTTCGGTAATCAATCGCAATCCCCGGCGCTGAGATATACCAGTGGAGCCGATCCTGACAACCCGGCCTGCGGTGTCGCAGGGCAACCTAGCTGCGGTCAGTTATTAACCGATCAATTTCCTAGTTTTTTGAATAGTCTTGTGGTGTTCAATGGTCTATTGTTGCCTGAGTTTGATCCGCAGAGATTGGTCTACGAGGTGGCAGTTAGTGAGACGGTCAATTCAATCACACTGCAAGCAACGGCTACTACAAATAGTGTTATTACCATTCGTAGTGATGGCATAGACGAGCAAACAACCACTGATACGATTAGTCAAGATGTGCCTCTAGCCAGCGATAGTGACACCCTGATTACGATTGAATTGTCTACCCCAGATAGCAGAAGGACAGGAAACTACAGGTTGACCGTTGCGCGAATCAATCTACCCGCTTGTACGCAAGACCTAGCAGACACCGATGACGACCGTGTGCCAGCAGCGATAGATATAGATAAAGATGGTGATGGTCTAATAGAACTGTGTAGCTTAGAGGGATTGGATGCGATACGCCATCAGCTCGACGGTAGTGGCTATCGCGCCGATAGCGGTGCGGACATGATAACGGTAGGTTGTACTGAGCGTAGCTGCCGTGGCTACGAGTTGGTGCAGAGTTTAGACTTTGCAGAGACTGACAGCTATGACAGTGGAAACATCAATACGACCTGGACGACGGGGGAAGGATGGCTGCCGATCGGCACGAGCGCGCAACCATTCGCTGCAATATTTGAAGGCAACGGTCATACGATATCTAACCTAATGATAGATAGACCTGCTACGGATAGCATAGGTCTATTCAGTGCGACAGGCAACAATTCTATAATGACGAATATCGGGCTGCTCAATGTAGATATCAAAGGAGGGAATTTTGTGGGCAGTTTAGTTGGCGAAAATACCGGTAGTATAACGAGCTATGCGACTGGTGAGGTGCGTGGGAATGCACGGATAGGCGGTTTAGTTGGCGAGAATGATGGGAGTATAGCGAACAGCTATGCGATGGTTGATGTGACTGGGGATAGTACTTGGATAGGCGGTTTAGTCGGCATCAACGGCAGTTTTGCCAGCCAAAATAACCCTAATATAACGAACAGCTATGCGACCGGTGAGGTGCGTGGGAATGATATTGTAGGCGGTTTAGTCGGCATCAATGATGGGAATGTCACGAACAGCGATGCGATGGGTGATGTGAGAGGGTCATTTCAGGTAGGCGGTTTAGTCGGCAACAATAGCAGTAGTGGTCGTATAACAAACAGCTATGCGACCGGTGATGTGACTGGTGTGACTGGTGCTGGTGATAGGGTAGGCGGTTTAGTCGGCTTGAGTGAAGGGGGTACCATAACGAACAGCTATGCGACCGGTGATGTAGATGGAGATGATAGTGTAGGCGGTTTAGTCGGCGAAAATAGTTCTTCTGGTAGTATAACGAACAGCTATGCGACCGGTGAGGTGCGTGGGAGTGCACAGGTAGGTGGTTTAGTCGGCTTCAATATTCGTAGTATAACGAACAGCTATGCGACCGGTGCTGTGCGTGGAACGAGTGAGGTAGGCGGTTTAGTCGGCTTCAATGATGGGAGTATAACGAACAGCTATGCGGCCGGTGAGGTGACCGGGACTGGTGATAATGTAGGCGATTTAGTCGGCACCGATGAGGGTAGTAGTACTCCAAACAGTCGCGCTTTGTCGATTAGAGAACTGCAAATGCCCACTACGGCAGAGGGTATATATGAAGAATGGAGTACGGCAGATTGGGATTTTGGTACTGAAACACAAGCTCCAATACTGAGATATGCTAGAGGTCCCGATAGCGAAAACCCGGCATGCGGTGTCGCTGGGCAACCCAGCTGCGGCAGTCGATTGGCGGATCAATTTAATCTGTTAGATAGTCTCACGGTGTCCAACGGTCTATTGACACCTGAGTTTAATCCACAGACATCGGACTACACGATGTTCGTTGGTAGGACTGTCGATTCAATAACACTGCAAGCCATGGCTGACGATCAGTTTATTACCATTCGTAGTGCTGGCATAGGAGAGCAAACGACCTTTAATACCATCAGTCAAGTTGTTCCTATTACCGCAGGCGGTGTCACCACGATTACGATTGTCGTGTCTACCCCCAATAGCAGAAGGACAGCAGACTACCTGTTGACCGTTGAAGCAATCAATTTATCTGCTTGTCTTCGCGACCTAGCGGATACTGATGATGACGGTTTCCCAGCGGTTCTAGATATAGACAAGGATAATGATGGTCTAATAGAAATCTGCGATGTAGAAGGATTGGATGCGATACGCTATCAGCTCGACGGGCGTGGCTATCGCGCAGGTAGCAGTATCGACACTATAACATTAGGTTGTCCTGACGATGGCTGTCGTGGCTACGAGTTGGTGCGCAGTATAGACTTTGAAGCAGCCGACAGCTATGACAGTGGGCGCATCGATACGACCTGGACGATGGGTGAAGGATGGTTGCCAATCGGCACTAGTGATCAACCATTCGCTGCGGTATTTGAAGGCAACGGCCATACGATATCTAACTTAATGATAGATAGACTTGCTGATAACATAGGTTTATTCGGTGCGACCGCTAACAATTCTAAAATAACGAATGTCGGTCTGTTCAATGTAGATATCGCTGGAGATCGGCGGGTAGGTAGTTTAGTCGGCAACAATAGGAGTCGTATAACGAACAGCTATGCGACCGGTGAGGTGACCGGGGATGATAATGTAGGCGGTTTAGTCGGCGTCAGTAGAGGTAGTATAACGAACAGCTATGCGGCGGTTGATGTGAGTGGGACGAATAGAGTAGGCGGTTTAGTCGCTGTAAACAGGAATCGTATAACGAACAGCTATGCGACTGGTGATGTGACGGGGAATGATAGAGTAGGCGGTTTAGTCGCTGAAAATAGGAGTAGTATAACGAACAGCTATGCGACCGGTAATGTGACGGGGAATGATAGAGTAGGCAGTTTAGTCGGCAACAATAGGAGTAGTGTAACGAACAGCTATGCGACCGGTGATGTCAATGGACAGTTAGGCACTTTACTCGGCTTCAATGAGGGGAGTATGGCAAATAGTAAGCATCTGTCCATTGCAGACCTGCAGAGACCTACTATGGCAACTGATATCTATGAACAATGGGATACGGCAGACTGGGATTTCGGTACGCAGTCGCAATTCCCGGCACTGAGATATACCAGCGGAGCTGATCCTAACAACCCGACCTGCGGTGATGCTGGGCAACCTAGTTGTGATCAGTTATTAACCGATCAATTTCCTAGTTTTTTGGATAGTCTTGCGGTGTTCAATAGTTTATTGTTGCCTGAGTTCGATGCGCAGAGATTGGTCTACGATTTGGTGGTTAGTGAGACGGTCAATTCAATAACATTGCAAGCAATGGCTACAGGTAGTGTTATTACCATTCGTGGTGATGGCATAGACGAAACAACCGCTGATACGCTGAGTCAAGAGGTTCTGCTAAGCAGAGATAGTGACATCCTGATTACGATTGAAGTGTCTGATGCAAGAACAGCAAACGGCCACATCTACCGGTTGACCGTTGAGCGAGTAAATCTACCCGTTTGTATTCAGAGCATAGCAGACACCGATGACGACGGTGTGCCAGCAGCGATAGATATAGATAAAGATGGGGATGGTCTAATAGAACTGTGTAGCTTAGAGGGATTGGATGCAATACGCCATCAGCTCGACGGGCGTGGCTATCGCGCAGATAGAGATGCCGACATTATAACGACAGGTTGTCCTGAGGATCGCTGTCGTGGCTACGAGTTGGTTCGCAGTTTAGATTTTGAACAAGCTCGCAGTTATGACATTGGGCGCATCAATACAACCTGGACGATGGATGCAGGATGGCTGCCGATCGGCACTAGCACGCAACCATTTGATGTAGTATTTGAAGGCAACGGTCATACGATATCTAACTTAAGGATAGATAGATCTGATGGTGAGAGGATAGGTCTATTCGGTGCAACCGGCACCAATTCTGATATAACTAATGTGGGTCTGCTCAATGTAGATAACACCGGAAATAATAATGTGGGCAGTTTAGTCGGCGACAATAGAGGTAGTATAACAAACAGCTATGCGACAGGTAATGTGGATGGGGTCATTGTGGTAAACAGTATAGGCGGTATAGGCGGTTTAGTCGGCAACAATACGGGTAGTATAACGAACAGCTATGCGACAGGTAATGTGGATGGGCTCATTGAGGTAGGCGGTATGGGCGGAGGCGGTATAGGCGGTTTAGTCGGTAGAAATACGGGTAGTATAACGAACAACTATGCGATGGGTGATGTTGATGGGAATAATAGTGTAGGCGGTTTAGTCGGCGAAAATAGGGGTAGTATAACGAACAGCTATGTGACGGGTGATGTGCATGGGAATTTACGAGTCGGCGGTTTAGTCGGCCAAAATACAGGTAGTATAACGAACAGCTATGCGACCGGGCGTGTGATGGGATCAACTGGTGTAGGCGGTTTAGTCGGTTTCAATGGCATGATATCTGGCACAATTAACGCTAATATAACGAACAGCTATGCGACCGGTGATGTGGTGGGAGATAGATTCGTAGGTGCTTTAGTCGGCTTCAATGGTAGATTTCGAGCTGGTCCAGGTAACGCTACCATAACAAACAGCCATGCAACCGGTAATGTCAATGGGCAGAGACCTGCGGGGCCTGTAAGTGGTTTAGTCGGCGAGAATAGAGGAGGTACTATTACAAACGGTCTTTATCTGTCCATTGAAGCACTGCTGTCACCCACTACGGCAACTGGTATATATAGCAGTTGGGATACTGCAGACTGGGACTTCGGTAATACGCAACAATACCCAGCACTGAAATATACCAGCGGCTCCGATCCTGAAAACCCGGCTTGCGGCATCGCTGGGCAACCGAGCTGCGATAGTTTATTGCCCAATCAATATCCGAGTCTTTTAGATAATCTCACAGTGTTCGGTGGTGTATTGACACCTGAGTTTAATCTAGAGACATTGGTCTACGATGTCGAGATTGCTAACCGGGTTACTTTAATAACACTGCAAGCAATGGCGATCGATAAGACTATTACCATTCGTAATGATGACATAGGAGAGCAAGTTACCACGAATACCCTCAGTCAGGAGATTCCTGTAACCGCCGCTGCCCGCACTATGATTACGATAGAGGTGTCTGAAGCAGATGGCAGGTCGACCGGGATCTATAGGTTGACCGTAGTGCCGCCCAGTAGTGATGCGCGTTTAAGCAATTTGCAGCTAACCCAAACCGACCGCACACCGCTGCCACTGGATCAGACTTTTGCGCCGCTGGTGACTGCTTATACCGCGCGTGTTGATGAAGGAGTAGCGCAACTGCAAGTGATGCCAACCGCGGCTCATCGCGGTGCGACTATCCGAGTGGCTAATCAAACAGTGGCGAGTGGCGGGAGCAGTGGGGATATTATGCTCACTGCAGGCGCGGTGACAACGATTATGATCGAAGTCACTGCGCAGGACGAAGTCACCACTAGGAACTACACGATAGCTGTGACCCGTCCGCCGAGCAGTGATGCGAGCTTGAGTGGTTTGGAACTGGTAGATGTGATAGATGATAATGAACAGACCGTGATAAATATATTTCAACAGTCAAGGACGACCTACACAGTAACTGTGCCAAATGGGTTAACGCAAACGAGGGTGAAGCCCACGGCGAGCGAAGGTGTTCTGTCAACGATTACGGTGAGTGCCGAGAACTTTGACACAGAGACCGTAGCGAGTGGTTCGGCAACTGCCGAGTTTGTGCCGCTAGAGGCAGTCGGTGAGCAAACTACGATAACTATAGTGGTGACGGCACCGAATGAAATAACGCAGATAACTTATCGCGTATTTTTGATTCGTGTAGGGAGTGCTACGAACAATGACGCGAGCTTAAGTAATTTAGTGCTGAGGCAAACCGACGACACCACACCAATTCGATTGGCTGAGAATTTTGCATCAATAACGACTATATATACGGCAGAAGTAGCCAACACGGTCGCGCAAGTGAGGGTGATTCCGACAGCGACTGATCCGAGTGCGACTATCCGAGTGAATGGTTTTCTAGTTCCAGTGGATAGTAGTAGAGATATTGATTTAATCGAAGGCGGTTTCACGCCGATTACCATTGAGGTGACCGCAGAAGACCGGATTACGACTGAGACCTATACAGTGACTGTTCGCCGCGCGCCGAGCAGTGATGCGAGCTTAAGTAATTTAGTGCTAACGCAAAGCGATCGAATAACGATTATTCCACTGACTGAGACTTTTGCACCGACAACGACGACCTATACCGCGCAGGTAGTGAACAGTATAGAGCAAGTGCGAGTGATGCCAACCGCGAATAACGCAAATGCGACTATTGCGCTGGCAGTGGATAGTAACACGATGATGCGTGGTGATCCGAGTGGCGAGATTGAGCTAACCGAAAACGCGGTGACAACGATTACGATTGTCGTCACTGCACAAGACCGAGAGACGACAGAGACTTACACAGTGGCTGTGACCCGTGCGCCGAGTAGTGATGCGAACTTGGGTGATTTAGTGCTAACGCAAGCAGATCGAACAACAATTGAGCTGGATGAGAATTTTGACCCGACAACGACGACCTATACGGTGGAGGTGGAAAACGAGGTAGCGCAAGTGCGCGTGATGCCAACGGCGGCTCGTCGCAGTGCGACTATCCGAGTGGGTAGTGAAACAGTGGCTAGCGGTGAGAGCAGTACAGAGATTATGCTAACTGAAGGCGGCGTGACAACGATTACGATTGTCGTCACCGCACAAAACGGCAGAACGAATAAAACTTACGCAATAGCCGTGTCTCGCGAACCCAGCAGTGATGCGAGCTTGCGTAATTTAGTGCTAACGCAAGTAGATGGAATAGAGATTATTCCACTGGCTGAGGATTTTGCGCCGACAACGACGACCTATACGGTGCGTGTCGAGAATAGAGTAGCGCAAGTGCGCGTGATACCCACATTGAATAACTCTAATGCGACTATCCGAGTAGGTGAAGATAGGGTGGCTAGCGATAGTCAGAGTAGAGAGATTGATCTAACCGAAGGTGGCGTGACAACGATTACGGTTGTCGTCACCGCACAAGACAGAGAGACGACAGAGACTTACACAGTGGCTGTGAGCCGTGCGCCGAGTAGTGATCCGACCTTGCGTGATTTAGTGCTAACGCAAAGCGATGGGACAACAATTCAGCTCGATGAGACTTTTGCATCGACAACAACGACCTATACCGCGCGTGTAGAGAATAGAGTAGTGCAAGTGCGAGTGATACCCACAGTGACGAATGAGAATGCAACTATCCGAGTAGGTAGTGAAACAGTAGCTAGTGGTGGGACTAGTGGAGAGATTGATCTAACCGAAGACGGAGTGACAATGATTACGATTGCTGTCACTGCACAAGACAGAGAGACGACGGAGACTTACACAGTGGCTGTGACCCGTGCGCCGAGTAGTGATGCGAGCTTGCGTGATTTAGTGCTAACGCAAACGGATAGCACACCAATTGAGCTGGATGAGATGTTTGCGCCGACAACGACGACCTATACAGCGAATGTAGCTAATATGATAGCGCAAGTGCGAGTGATACCAACAGCGGCTCACCCTAATGCGACTATCACAGTGGATGGCAATACAGAGAGCAGTGGTACTCCGAGTAGAGATATTACGCTAACCGAAGGTGGAGTGACAACAATTACGATAGTCGTCACTGCACAAGACAGAGAAACGACAGAGACTTACACAGTGGTTGTGCCCCGTGCGCCAAGCAGTGATGCAACCTTAGCTAACTTGGCGGTGTCGGAAGGAGAATTAACACCACCCTTTAGGAGTAATGAGGTGATTTATAGTGTGTCGGTAGTCAATGCGACAGCAACGATGACCGTGACGCCGACGGCAAATAATGCCAATGCAACTATCACAGTAGATGATGAGACAGTAGTGAGTGGTAGCGCAAGTAGTGCCATTAGCTTAGCCGAAGGTGAAGTCACCACAATTACGATAGTAGTGACCGCTCAAGACACCACGACCAATACCTATACGATAGCAGTGAGCCGTGACCCAAGTGTCGATGCGAGTTTGAGTAATTTAATGCTAACGCCAGGCACACTAAGCGAGACCTTTGGTAGCACAACACTGAACTATACAGTATCGGTTGTTAATGCCATTGACGCACTAACCGTGACGCCGACGGCGTCTAATGCCAATGCAACTATCGCAGTGGATAGCATAGAGGTGGCGAGTGCGCGTGCAAGTCAACCCATTGAATTAGCCGAAGGTGAAGTCACCACAATTACGATAGTGGTGACCGCCCAAGACAGCACGACCAATACCTATACGATAGCAGTGCGCCGAGCACCGAGTAGTGATGCGACCTTAGCTAACTTGGCGGTGTCGGAGGGAGAATTAAGCGAGCCCTTTATGAGCACGATAAGGACCTATACGGTATCGGTTGAAAATGATGTTGCGAGTCTAACCGTGACGCCGACGGCGTCTAATGCCAATGCAACTATCGTATTGGATAGCATAGAGGTGGCGAGTGCGCGTGCAAGTAATCCAATTAGCTTAGCCGAAGGTGAAGTCACCACAATAACGATAGTCGTCACCGCTCAAGACACCACGACCAATACCTATACGATAGCAGTGAGCCGAGCGCCGAGCAGTGATGCGACCTTAGCTAACTTGGCGGTGTCGGAAGGAGAATTAAGCGAGCCCTTTATGAGCACGACAACGACCTATACGGTATCAGTTGAAAATAATGTTACGAGTCTAACCGTGACGCCAACAGCGTCTAATGCCAATGCAACTATCACAGTGGATAATGAGACAGTAGTGAGTGGTAGCACAAGTAGTGCCATTCCGTTAGCCGAAGGTGAAGTCACCACAATAACGATAGTGGTGACCGCCCAAGACACCACGACCAATACCTATACGATAGCGGTGAGCCGAGCACCAAGCAGTGATGCGACCTTAGCTAACTTAGCGGTGTCGGAAGGAGAATTAACACCACCCTTTAGGAGTAATGAGGTGATTTATAGTGTGTCGGTAGTCAATGCGACACAAACGATAACTGTGACACCGACGGCAAATAATGCCAATGCAACTATCACGGTAGATAGCATAGAGGTGGCGAGTGAGCGTGCAAGTAATCCAATTAGCTTAGCCGAAGGTGAAGTCACCACAAT